>NZ_CP019333.1:0-300000 GCF_002163875.1 Gilvibacter sp. SZ-19
CCGTTTTTCTTTAAACCAAACCAAAATCAAAAAAAATTAGAAGTTTTTTTTCAACACTTTCTAACGCCTTGATTTGTTACGATTTAGAAATTTTCGGGTTAGGGAGTGTAGCGAAAATCCCACAGGTACACCAAAGGTGAACCGAGGAATTGCAGCGTAACGCCCGACCGCAAAACGGCTGCTACAGGCTGCAAGCCCAGTAGTAGCGTGGCGCGGTAACCCCATAATACATTTAAGAACGATAATCGCACAATGCCAGGTACGGCTAGAGGCGAAATACTAAGATACAACCTCTCTGGAGATTGGCAAAATAAAATTTGTGGAGTTATTAACAACTATTGGTTGTCCCAATGATCGGTAAGATCCAGAAAATCAATGTCGAAGGCAGGCTTTTGACGCTCTAGCAGATTGGCTTGGAAAGATCGCTCTAAGATATCCTCGATCAGATAGTCCTCTTTGACCTCAAAAGGTTTGTATTCTTCTTTGAGCGAAATGTCGAACATGCTTGCGGTGGTATTGTACCAAAAGGCACGCCAACCGGTACGGAGTTCTTTGACCAGATCAAAAGCCGTGCGGCCGGTTTGTCTGTAAATGAGTTTGACCAAGATCTGCCCTTCGGTGCGGGTGAGCTTTTTGAGGCGATCTGAGAACTCCCCTTCAATATATTTCTGAATGCGCTTGGTGTATTTCTTGCGCTGGCTCTTGTCTTCTATACTGTCTAGGCGCTGTTGCAAAGAGGTCAAACGTTCGGAGGCAAGCTTGGCATAGGGATACACTTTGCGGGTTTTACGTCTGAGGATCAAATAGCGTCTGCGATCTTCTTTAGAATTGAACTCGAGCTTATTGAGCAGCACTACCTCATCAAGATCTATGAACTCTCTGGGTATGGTGTCTCCTTCTACAAAATAGAAGAAGCGTTCGGTGCTATCTATTTCTATGGTAGCGTTTTCCCGCTCATCTTGCGCCTGAGTATTAGCACTGTAAGCCAATAGAGCAATACATATATATAGGAGTAGGTTCTTTTTCATTAATGGGTATGCTGCTAAAACCATTCCAAAATTAATAAAAGCCACTCCAATAGGCCTAGTATAAATTCGTAAATTTGAGTTCTTAAATTTTAACCCACCATGGCAAAATCCATATTAAACAAAAAATCTATGGCCTTTTTGGAGGCCTACCTCAATAATGCCGCCCCCACAGGTTACGAGTGGGACGGACAAAAACTCTGGATGGAGTACCTAAAGCCTTACGTTGATACCTTTATTACCGACACTTACGGATCTGCCGTTGGAGTGATCAATCCTGACGCTCCCTATAAGGTTGTTATTGAAGGGCATGCTGATGAGATCTCCTGGTATGTTAATTATATTACAGACAACGGTTTATTGTACGTGATACGCAATGGAGGAAGCGACCACCAGATAGCGCCTTCTAAGGTAGTGAACATCCATACTAAAAAAGGAATTGTAAAGGGTGTATTTGGTTGGCCTGCTATACACACGCGCAATCGCGCTAAAGAAGAAGCGCCGAAACCGGAGAACATCTTTATCGACATTGGAGCCAAAGACAAAAAGGAAGTGGAAAAGATGGGTGTACACGTTGGTTGTGTGATCACCTACCCGGATGAGTTCCATGTATTGAATAAGGACAAATTTGTTTGCCGTGCTTTAGACAACCGCATGGGTGGTTTTATGGTGGCCGAGGTTGCCCGTCTTATTAAAGAGAACAAGAAGAAATTGCCTTTTGGACTCTATGTGACCAATTCGGTTCAGGAAGAGATAGGTTTGCGCGGAGCACAAATGATCGCCGAGCGTATTCAACCAAATGCAGCCATTGTGACCGATGTGACTCACGACACCACTACCCCAATGATCGATAAGAAAAAGCAAGGACATCAAAAGATCGGTGAAGGTCCCGTGATCGCTTATGCTCCGGCTGTACAGCAAAAATTGCGCGACTTGATCATAGAAGCTGCAGAAGAAAATGACATCCCGTTCCAACGATCTGCCTTGTCTAGAGCCACAGGTACAGACACCGACGCCTTTGCCTATAGCAATAGCGGGGTTGCCTCTGCCCTTATCTCTTTACCACTGCGCTATATGCACACCACGGTTGAGATGGTACACCGAGAAGATGTGGAAAATGTCATTAAACTAATTTATGAATCTGTACTTAAGATCAAAGATGGCGAGAGCTTCAGCTATTTTGATTAATGAATTTATGAATCTGTAATATTGAAAAACCCGGGCTAAGTTCCCGGGTTTTTTATTGTATATAACCTATTCATAAATTGTTGATTATCGAATTGTAAAGTGCTTGTGTAAAGGGAGCGCATCTAGTACATTTACAACATAAAACTTATCCCTAAATATTTATTACATGAAAAATCTGCTTTTTTTACTTGCCTGTACTCTGGTGTTGACCTCGTGTAGCCAGGATACGGAAGATTTAACCAACCAAACCGACCCCGCTGTCGATCTCAAAATCTTTGACGACACTAATTTTGGTGTATATGAAGGTGTATTCTCAACTGCAAAAGGCGATAAACGAGCCACAGTTACAGTAAAAATAACATCGGAAGATGTTGCTATGGCTACCTTATACTTTAGCGATGGTTCCACCACGGTAGCAAGAAGTAAATCTCCTATAATTAAAGGAGAAGCAATTGATAACGTAATTTTCGAAGGAAAAGAAGTTAGCTTCCAGTTTTCAGCCGATGCTGACGGTGGTAACTCTAAGGCGACGAACGTTGTTTATTTAAAGGAAACTGCCGATATCATCACGGCAAAATCGACAAGCCGAGCGCCAGTTACCTCATTAACAGGGACCTATATTTGCAACACTTGTGAAAACCCTAATCCAAGAACCTTTAACGTTTTGATTTCTGGTGACGGAACAGGAGATCAAACCTATACCGCTCAAACCAGCTTCAACGGAAATACCTTTAACGGAAATGGTGCCCAGAGTGGATGCAGCACAGCTGGAAACTTTGATTACTGCGATATTAATGACACTGGAGCCATTGCTGTTGGTGCTGGAACTGTAAATTGGAGCGGAACTGTTATTTACGGAAACGGCCTTACTAATTGTGGTCAGTTAATTGGTCAGTGGTATTTTACAGGCAGTGCTAATGACAAGTCTGGAATTTTTGCTACAGATCAAAGATGTACTGCGATCTTAGCTGTTGAAGATTTCGAAGATAGCACAGTGGCCTATACCACCAGCGTTCCTGAATTTACTGACGGAGGCACCGACTTCTTTTTACGTACTAACGGATCTGATATTAGTGGTGCATATGTGGTGGACAATATTGTAGAAAACTCCTACTTTGCTGCTCAAGACATTGATGGTGAAGGAGCAACGCTACCTGTATATTTAGAATTCACTGATATTACATTAGTTACCGGTAATGAGCAGTTGTTTGTAGACCTACTTTTGGCAGAAGATGACGATGCGGCAAATCAGGATTGGGATGACTCGGACAATGTGATTGTGCAATACAGTTTTGACAATACAACTTGGACTAATATTCTTGCTATCGAAGGCGAACTTGGAGCTTCTTCTTTTAGCAATACTCCACGAGTAGATACGAACGGAGACGGATTTGGTGACGGAAAAGAAGTGACTAATGTTTTCGACAATTTTGTGGGTACATTCCAGAATAATGCGACGACTAATCCTACTGCTTCTGGAACTGTTAGTATTAGAATTCAATTCCAATTGAATTCTGGTGATGAAGATATTGCAATAGATAACTTTTATCTTCTAGAAGAAGTTAACTAGTAACTCTCGTTACAGACATAAAAGAACCGGGCTTAACGTCCGGTTTTTTATTAATCCTATTTTAGTAAAAAGGGCTTTTCCCTCTTTATTTAAGGATTAGTCTCGGGCCTCATTTTTTTTATCTTTGCCTTAAATTGTAGTAGCCCTTGCTATTTAATTCATTCAGTTTTGGTCTGTTTCTTCCCATCGCCTTTTTGGTGTATTGGGCGGTAGGTAGGCAGCACATAAAGCGTCAGAATCTTGTCCTCTTAGTTGCCAGTTATATTTTTTACGGCATGTGGGATTGGCGTTTTCTCTCGCTGATCTTTGCTAGCTCCTTGGTAGACTTTTACGTTGGGATCTACCTCCCGAAGGCTAAAGATCAATTCCGCAAGAACAGCATCTTGGCCTTTAGTGTGCTCTGGAATCTAGGAGTGCTTTTTCTCTTTAAATATTACAACTTCTTCATTGCAGGCTTTTCGGAGCTCTTCGCCTTGAACACAGAAGACTACGTATTTAGCTCTTTGCGTGTTATCTTACCTGTTGGACTAAGCTTTTATACCTTTCAGACCTTGAGTTACAGTATAGATGTGTACCGCGGGCGTTTTAAGCCCAGCACCAACCTACTTAACTTTTTGTGCTTTGTTAGCTTTTTTCCGCAATTGGTAGCAGGACCTATAGAGCGTGCGCGCAATCTCTTGCCACAGTTCGACAAGGAGCGCAAGTTCGATCTGGAATTGGCCAAAGACGGGCTGCGTCAGATACTCTGGGGATTGTTTAAAAAGGTCGTCGTGGCAGATAATGCCGCTGTGGTGGTCAATACCATCTATGCCAGTCCTGAAGATCACGGGAGTTTATCGTTGCTTTATGCCTCTGCCCTGTTCTTTTTCCAGATATACTGCGATTTTGCCGGCTATTCCGACATTGCCATTGGAACGGCCAGGTTGTTCGGTTTTAGGCTGAGCAAGAACTTCAACATTCCGTATTTGTCACGTTCGGTTGCAGAGTTTTGGCAACGCTGGCACATTACACTGACCAAATGGTTTACAGACTATGTTTACGGGCCGCTTGCAAAGAACAGCAAGAATTATGTGGTTCGCACTGGGGCGCTCTTTGTGTCTATGGGACTCATTGGACTATGGCATGGTGCAAATTGGACCTTTATTGTCTTTGGATTGTTCCAAGCCTTAACCATTTCTATTGAGCGCATTCCAGTTAAAATTAAGGGCAAGGTGGTCAATATCAATTACTATCTCACCAAAATGCCTTTAGGGCTAACGGTGATCTACAGCTTTGCGCTGATCATGACCTCTTGTATCTTTTTTAGAGCTGAAAATCTCGACACCGCCTTTTATATCATCGGGCGTATTTTGCAGGGAGTTCCCTCAGAGCCCTTTTCCTTTGAGATCGGTTATCGGGTGCTCTTTATTCCACTGCTGATCTTAATGGAATACTTTACAAGAAATCAAGACCATCCGTTTGTAAAGCTAGAAGCCAAAACCGGGCGAGTAGCTCGATGGGCAGTATACTATCTGTTTATATTTTTTATATTACGCTATGCCGGACCAAAAGAAGAGTTCATATACTTCCAATTTTAGCCCTGTACAACTGCGGTTTCTAAAACGGCTAGCACTTTTTTTAACCCCAGTAGTGCTTATAGCCATAGCTTTGGAACTGCTGGTTGGCACTATCCCGAGCACTTATAGTTTTGTTGGCCAACAATTGGAAAGTGAAAGCGATAAAATTGAGGTGGCGGTCTTTGGGTCGTCTCAGATAAAGAACAGCGTGAATCCGGAGTACATTGAAAAGAAAACCCTCAACATAAGTTCTAGCGCACAACATCACAACTCAGATTTTCTGCTTTTAAAAGGCTTGGTAGAAAGGCTCCCTGCTTTAAAGACTGTAGTGTTCGAAGTCTCATACGGCCATTTTGAGATCCCTCATAACACCAAGTACTATTGGAAAAAACCCGTTTTTCTGAAATACTATGGTATAAATACTTTTGAGCGCGCTGTATACCCCACAGACAGCCTTTTGTATATGTCTCACCCTGGATTTTTTACCACCCAACTCTTTGATAAGTTTGTTCGCGACAGTATGCCTGCTTTTAATCGCTTCGGATTCGATACAGGCAATTACGACGGACGCTTTAAACGCTTGGGATTCGATCTGGATTCAATTATGAAAGATCCAATAAACATCAGCAGAAGAGAATCCGCAGTAATCCTCAAATACAATACTGCTTATTTTAAGGAGATGTTGGAATTTTGTCACCAACGAGATCTAGAGGTAGTGATCATTTCGCCTCCTACCTTTACTAACTACAACAACAAACGTGATGCAGCTGTGCTGCGCAGACGCGATAGTGTCTTAGCGCTATTCCAAGCGCAATATCCGAACTTAAAGCTTCTGATTGCCGAAACCGACTCGCGTTATAAGGTTACCGATTTTAGAAACGGCAATCACCTCAATCCTGATGGGGCAGAGAAATTCAGCAAACAACTCGACAGTTTGCTCAAGGCCAATTAAGATTTCAATTGCTGAAAATACCTACGGGCTTCTTTAAGCACCCTTGGCGCCATAATTAGCGTTGCCAGCATAGTCGGTATGGCCATCAACGCGAAAACACCATCTATCAAGTTGATCATTAAACTCAGCGAGGTAGTTGCGCCTAGAATAATACTTCCTATGTAGAAGATATTGTAATACTTTTTATTATGAGCTCCGAAGAGATAACTCATACACTTACTGCCGTAGTAGGAATACGAGAACAAAGAAGATATGCTAAATACCGCTATACAAATTAGCAACACATAGCTTCCTATACCTGGCAAACTAGACTCAAAGGCCGAGGCTGTAAGCGATACTCCGTTAGCATCTGTGGTTTCCCAAACTCCGGTGACCAAAATAGCGAGCGCTGTTAGCGTACAAACAATAAGCGTATCTATAGCTGGCCCTAACATAGCAACGAGTCCTTCTCGAGTTGGCTCGCTGGTCTTTGCTGCTCCGTGGGCCATAGGCGCTGTACCTATACCGGCTTCGTTAGAAAAGGCACCGCGTCTTATCCCCAAAAGGATAAGCCCTCCGACCAAACCTCCAAATAGCGGTTCGCCAGAATAGAGTTCGGCACTAAAGGCGTCTGTAATTATAAGGCTCAAATACTTGGGAACCTGATCGAAATTCACTCCTAAGATGTAAAGCACGGCTACAAAGTACAGCAGCACCATTGACGGAACCAATTTTGCAGCCGTTTTACTTATTCGCGACAGCTGCCCAACTATAACCACAGTGGTAATACCTACCAGAATAAGGCCTATGATAAGGTTGGATTGTAAACCAACCTCGATATTGTTAGGCACCAAAAGAATATCGTTGATGGCCTGCGTAAGCTGATTCACATTAAAGACAGGTAAGGCTCCTATCATTCCGGCCATACTAAAGAAAACGGCCAGAAACTTCCATTTTTTACCCAAGCCTTCCTCTATAAAATACATAGGGCCACCTTGCACCTCTCCTGCACTGTCCTTACCGCGGTAAAGAATCGCTAAAGATGCGGTAAAGAACTTGGTAGACATACCCACCACGGCAGAGACCCACATCCAAAAAACAGCTCCGGGGCCACCCAGAGCAATGGCAACTGCTACTCCGGCTATATTTCCCATCCCCACGGTAGCCGAAAGCGCAGTGGTAAGGGCTTCGAAATGATTGATCTGCCCAGGATCGTTTGGATCGTCGTACTTTCCGCGGAGTACATTGATGGCATGACCTAAATATCTAAAAGGAAGAAATCGCGAACGGATCAATAAATACAATCCGCCTCCAATAAGTAATATTAACAGCGGTAAACCCCAGACAAATGAGGCAAAATCGGCAACGATCTTATCGAGAACTTCCATAGTGTGCAGAACTAATTAATGGCCTAAAATACCATTATTATTTTTGACCTCGAGCATATTTTGTCAATTGCAAAACTTGCCCTATTTTGACTTCGCTAACTAAGCAATGACTATGAGGCACATAGGGGCTATCCTACTTTTATTACTGTTCTCTCTGGCTGTACACGCCCAAGAATCCCAAAACAACTGGCGCACAAACGCTCGCATACTTAACCCAGAATTACTTTTTGGCCAAACCTATGAGTCTAACAGTAATTTCCCAGATACAGGGCTGCAATATCAAGTGGTAATGAATTTTGGAATGGACAATGCCAACAATCCGCAGCAATGGGCCCAGAGACTAAAAGCCCCCGTTACTGGTCTTTCAATAGGTTTAACCAACTTTGGTAACCGAGACAGTTTGGGCTTAGCCATTTCGGTGATACCCTACATACATTTCAATATTTTTAAAAAAGAAAAGCTTAGCGCCTTGGTAGGTCTGGGAGGTTCTTATCATACCGAAGGCTTTGACGCGGTCAACAATCCAAACAACCAAGCAACTACTACAGACCTCACCTGGGCTTTTAGAACAGCTTTCTACTACCGGTTTTTACAGACCCAAAACAGTGATTGGCGAGTGGGCATTAATTATGCACATCATTCTAACGGACATACGCGTCTGCTGAATCAGGGTTACAACTCGTTTTTAGCGAGTTTGTCTGTGTCTTTTCACGAAGAGGAATTTGAGGTTTTGCCAGCCGGTAGCTTACCGGAATATGAAAGCAGTCGACTTAATTATTTTAGCCTGCGCTACGGGCAAGGCTTTAATGTCTTGGCCTTGGCGATCAACGACCAAAGACCAGTATATACTGTCGCTGGCGAATTTGGACGGGTTTACAACAACACATTTAAATTGGGGCTTGGCTTTGCCTACAGATTGTATCAGCATTATTACGATTACATTAGAAACAATGAATCTCTGGTGCAAGACGGGCGCGAATTTGATTATTTTAAAGAAGACCCCTGGCGTTACGGCAGTAATTTTGCCATTACCTTTAATGGAGAGTTCCTGCTGAATCACATTGGGCTGGACTTGCAACTGGGTCTAAACCTCCACAAACCAGGATATCAAATAGACTGGCGCTTGAACGAAGGCTGGGACAACACCCCGCGAGAAGTGCCTGAAACTTGGATGTTGGGAGAGTTCAATTCTAAGTATCAGATAAAAAAACTAATCTCTTCGCGGCTTGGCCTCAAATACTATCTAATCGGGAATGAGCAAGCTCCAAAACACAATATATTCTTGGGAGCTCATTTGAGTGCTAATTTGGGGCAGGCAGATTTTACAGAATTCAGCATTGGCTATGTTTACCAATGGAAACCCAATAAATCCAAATAATATGGATATCGCAATAAAGATTACCGTAGTACTAGTAGCACTCTTACACCTCTATTTCATGTACTTTGAAATGTTTGCTTGGGAATCTCGCGGCCCAAAGGTATTCCGCGGATTTAAAAAGGAACTTTTCAAACCGACCAAAAGTATGGCAGCCAATCAGGGATTATATAATGGTTTTCTGGCAGCCGGTTTAATTTGGTCGCTTTTTATCACAGATCCGCTCTGGGCAACCAAAGTGGCTCATTTCTTTCTAGCTTGTGTCTTAGTTGCAGCGATTTATGGTGCTGCTACCGTGAGTAAGAAGATCCTTTACGTACAGGGAGTTCCTGCCTTGATTGGACTAATTCTGCAAGTCCTAAAGGAATATCTCTAAGCCTTTAAGTAGTTGAGTACGTTAGTTTCTATGCGTTGCTCAATGTTGGAAATATCGGCACGCTTAAAAGAAGTCCCGGTAATGTGTTCAAAAAGTTCAATATAACGCTCCGAAACACTCTCGATATATTCATCGCTCATGTAAGGAACTGTCTGCCCTTCGAGGCCTTGAAAACCGTTGGCAATTAACCATTGTCGCACGAATTCTTTGGAAAGCTGTTTCTGCTTCTCCCCCTTGGCTTGACGCTCTTGGTATCCATCCGCATAAAAATAACGCGAAGAATCCGGAGTGTGAATCTCGTCTATAAGAACGATCTCACCTGCTTTGGTCTTACCAAATTCGTATTTGGTATCAACCAGAATCAAACCACGTTTGGCTGCGAGTTCCGTACCGCGTTGAAATAGCTTACGGGTATAATCTTCAAGCACAGAGTAATCTGCTTCGGATACGATTCCGCGCTTTATGATATCTTCTCTGGAAATGTCTTCGTCGTGATCGCCTTTCTCTGCCTTGGTAGCCGGAGTGATGATCGGCTCTGGAAACTTATCGTTCTCCTGCATGCCTTCTGGCATAGGTACACCACAGAGCAGACGCTTACCGGCTTTGTATTCACGCGCAGCGTGTCCACTCATATATCCTCTAATTACCATTTCCACTTTAAAAGGCTCGCAAGCCTTTCCTATGGCTACATTAGGGTCTGGAGTAGCTAGGAGCCAGTTGGGCACCAAATCCTCCGTATCGCGCATCATTTGCGTGGCAATCTGATTTAGGATCTGACCTTTATAAGGAATCCCCTTAGGCATAACAACATCGAAAGCACTTAATCTGTCGGTGGCTACCATGAGTAGCATATCGTTATCTAAAGTATAAACCTCTCTTACCTTCCCGCGGTAAACCTGTTTTTGCCCAGGGAAGTTAAAATCAGTGGACATCAGTGTTCCCTTCATTTCAGTTGCGATTTTCAATTTCGTTATAAGCGGCGATAACCTTTTTCACCAAGCGGTGACGAATCACATCCTTATCGTCCAAATGTACTATACCGACTCCATTGATATCCTTAAGTACCAATAAAGCTTCTTTAAGTCCGGAGATCACACGGCGTGGTAGGTCAATTTGGCCTGGGTCTCCGGTAATCATGAACTTGGCGTTCTTACCCATACGGGTTAAGAACATTTTCATTTGTGCATGGGTGGTATTCTGCGCTTCATCTAGAATGACAAAAGCATTGTCTAAGGTTCGACCACGCATAAAGGCCATAGGAGCGATCTGAATAACTCCTTTTTCTATGTAAGAGGCCAATTTTTCCGCTGGGATCATATCGCGAAGCGCATCGTATAAAGGCTGCATATACGGATCGAGCTTTTCTTTAAGATCTCCCGGTAAGAATCCGAGGTTCTCTCCTGCCTCAACTGCCGGACGTGTCAGGATAATTCGACGCACCTCTTTATCTTTCAATGCTTTAACCGCTAAGGCTACTCCCGTATAGGTTTTACCGGTACCGGCAGGACCTATGGCAAATACCATATCGTTCTTGCGCATGGTCTCGACCAGCTTGCGTTGGTTGACCGTTTGCGGTTTGATCAACCTACCGTTTACTCCGTGTACGATAACCTCACCACTGCTTTGATCGGTCTCATAATCGGCACGACTTGCACTGGTCAATACGCGCTCGATGACGTTCTCGTCTAACTTGTTATACTTGCCGAATTGCTCCAGAATCATGTTGAATCTCATGTCAAACTCTTCCAAGAGTTCTTCGTCTCCGTAAACTTTGATTTTACTGCCGCGTGCTACGATCTTTAACTTTGGAAAGTATTTTTTTAGCAGTTCGATATTGGCGTTGTGTTGGCCAAATAATTCCCGAGGATTGATCTCGGTGATTTCAATAATGAGCTCGTTCAAAAGCGAGGTGTTTTTAAGATTGCAATAAACTTAGAAATACTTAGTTTTGTTTGAAACAAAAGTAGGTTATTTTTACCTCAAAGAATTAACAAAATATCAACAATCCAAGGGATGCCAATTATCACCTTAACAACTGATTTTGGAGAGAAAGATCACTTTGCAGGAGCGGTTAAAGGAGGCATCTACAGCGCTTTAGAAGATGTGCGTATTGTCGATATCTCCCACTCCATTTCGCCTTTCCACATCAGCGAAGCAGCCTACATCATTCAGAATGCCTACAAAAGCTTTCCGTTAGGTACTATACATATCATTGGAATAGATTCGGAGCTCAATCCCGAGAACAAGCATATCGCGGTATATTTGGACGGGCATTACTTTGTTTGCGCAGATAACGGTATCATCTCTATGATCACTCAAGAATTCCGTCCTGAGAAGATGGTAGAGATCAATATCCACGACAGACTCAAAAGCAATTTCCCTGTTTTAGATGTTTTTGTAGAAGTGGCTTGTCACATTGCTCGAGGAGGGACTTTAGATGTCATTGGAAAAGACATTCAACAGATCAAACAACTCAAGGGAATAACTCCTGTGATAAACGCAGACGCGAGCCAGATCATCGGTAACGTAATCTATATTGACAATTACGGCAATGTGATCACCAATATAAACAAGACGCTCTTTGAGAATACTCGAAAAGGGCGAGGTTTCAATATTTCGGCACGTACAGTAAGATTCAATAAGGTTTTTGAACGTTATAGCGACGCCATAAACTTTGATGTGCATCCAGACCGCCGCGAAGAGGATGGTAAGAAATTAGCCGTCTGGAACTCTTCTGGCTATCTGGAACTCGCCATTTACAAAAGCAACCCCAGTACCGTAGGTAGTGCGTCGACCCTCTTTGGGTTGGGCTATCGCGATACCGTAACCGTAAAATTCATATAACTTATGATCGCCATTATTAAACGTGAAATCGCATCCTTCTTTTCCTCGGCAGTAGGCTATTTAGTGATCGGTGTTTTTTTAGTGGTCAACGGTTTATTCCTTTGGGTCTTTGACGGCCCATTCAACATACTGTACGCAGGATTTGCAGATCTGGCCAGCTTTTTTCAGCTCGCTCCGTGGATCCTGGTGTTTTTGATCCCAGCCGTGAGCATGCGCAGTTTTAGTGAGGAAAAAAGAAGTGGGACCCTAGAACTTTTACTCACCAAACCCATTAGCACTAGTGGCCTGGTCTTAGCAAAATACCTGGGAATACTTGTGCTGCTTATCATAAGCCTCCTCCCAACACTCTTGTATTTATTGAGTTTAGAGAGCTTAAAGATAGACGCAGACCTGCTGGATTACGGCAGCATCTTTGGCTCGTATTTAGGTCTCTTTCTGCTCATGGCCGCCTTTGCGAGCATAGGAGTACTTGCCAGTAGTTTGACCAGCAACCAGATCGTTGCCTTCCTTTTTGGCGTTATTGGTTGCTTCGGAGCTTATTTTGGCTTGCAAGGTCTCGCTGAGAGTTTAGGATCTGGCTCTGGATTACTCAACGACCTAGGCATGCAATGGCGTTATGAAGATCTGGGCCGCGGCGTGGTAGACTTTAAGCATTTGTTCTATTTCCTCGCCTTTATTCTGCTGATGTTGACGGGCACCGAGATGGCCTTACTTCAAGGCAGAAAGCGGATTCAGCCCAAACAATTTATAAAACCAACGCTGCTGTTTGTCGTTTTGGTGAGTGCCTCATTTGTTTTACCGAGCAAGCGTTTTGACCTCACCGCAGACAAACGCTACAGCCTAAACGAAGCTACAGAGCAGCTACTTGAAAAGGCAGAAGCCCCTTTGAATGTTACCGTCTTTTTGGAGGGGGAATTCCCTGCGGAGTTTCGCAAGCTTCAAGCGGAGACCAAACAATTGTTGCAAGGGTTTAAAAGTGTAAACAGACGGGTAAACTTTGAGTTTGTCAATGTGTTGGAAGACGAAGAGAATCCGGAGCAAGTACAACAGCAATTGGCCAATATGGGAATCTTACCGGCCCGCGCCACGGTTCGGCAAGCAGGACAGACCAAACAAGAATTGGTCTATCCTTGGGCGCTTGCCAACTATCAGGATAAAACGGTGGCTGTGCCACTGCTTAAGAATCAATTGGGCACCACCATGGAAGAACGCGTGCTCAATTCCATTCAAAATTTGGAATACGCTTTCGCCGATGGCTTTTCAAAGGTGATCGAGCCCAAAAAACGCAAGGTGGCCGTGCTTAAAGGTAATGGTCAATTACAAGATGCCTATATAGCCGATTTCTTTAGAAGCCTGCGCGACTACTATTTTATTGCAGAATTCACACTGGATTCGGTGGCGAGCAATCCTGGCGGAACCCTATCAAAGCTCAATGAGTTTGACCTTATAGTATCTGCAAAACCTACGCAGCGCTTCAATCCGGCGGAAAAATATATCCTAGATCAGTATCAGATGCAAGGTGGAAAAAGCTTGTGGTTGGTAGATGCTATCACTATGGAGACCGACAGTTTGCAGCTGAGTGGCGAGTATTTAGCCACTCCAAAGGATCTGAACCTGACCGATTTCTTTTTTAAATACGGCGTGCGTATCAATCCAAACCTTGTACAGGATGTCTATGCGGCGCCCTTGGTCTTGGCAACAGGAAACGGTCAAGAATCGCAATATGAGCGTTATCCTTGGTTTTATACCCCGCTTACCGCTAGTGGCATAGAACACCCAATAACGACCAATATAGAAGCGGTGAAATTGCAATACCCTTCTGGTATAGACACCTTAGAAAATGGAATTTCTAAGACTGTATTGTTGAGTAGCTCGCCGCTCTCTGCTATTCGTGGCGTGCCGAATCTAGTTCGATTGGAAGAAATTGAAGGCTTTTTAAAGACCGTTGGCGAAGGCCCGGACCCAGCCGTGTTCAATGCGGGCGAGATCCCGATGGCGGTGCTTTTAGAAGGTGCTTTCACCTCTGTTTTCATGAACAGACAGAAGCCTTATAATTACGCCGGCCACAAAGATCAAGGAGTAGCCTCCAAGATGGTAGTGGTAAGCGATGGAGATCTTATCAGAAACGATTTACAAGCCAACAGACCCTTAGAATTAGGTTACGACCGACTTACCGGAAACTTCTACGGGAACAAGGAATTCTTGCTCAATACGGTCAATTATCTCTTGGACGATAGCGGACTTATAAACATTCGATCCAAAGAAATCAAGCTGGCCTTTTTGGATCAGCAGAAAATTGCAAGAGACGCCACGCTGTGGCAGGCGCTAAACATCTTGTTACCACTCACTTTGCTAGCCTTGATAGGTTTCTTCTACCGTTGGAACAGACGCCGAAAATACGCCCGCTAGTTGTTAATAAATTAGTTTCCGCAATCGGCAGTGATGCGATATATTTGTAATTAGAGCGAATTCGACTTCGCGCAGTCAATCACGATAGTTACAACGAATGAAATTCATAGTATCAAGCACCTATTTACTAAAGCAATTACAAGTATTGGGCGGTATCATTAACAACAACAATACCCTTCCGATATTAGATAACTTTTTATTCGATCTGGATGGTAATGCACTTACCGTTTCTGCATCCGATCTGGAAACAACCATAAGCGCCCAATTGGAAGTAGAGAGCAGTGAAAGCGGACAGGTTTGTATTCCTGCACGTTTGCTGCTGGACACCTTGAAGACCTTTCCGGAGCAGCCATTAACTTTTACTGTAGAAGACAACAACACTGTTGAGATCAGTTCTAACCACGGGAAGTACGCACTGGCTTATGCAGATGGAGCAGAATTCCCATCGGCCATTGCGCTAAGTGATCCAAACACTACCGAGATCATGGGCGATGTATTAGCTACGGCTATAAGCAAGACCATCTTTGCTAGCGGCAACGATGATCTGCGTCCAGTAATGAGCGGTGTTTTCTTTCAGTTCGATACCGATAAATTGACTTTCGTGGCTACGGATGCGCACAAGCTCGTAAAATACGAACGCGCTGATGTTGCTGCCGCCGCTGCTGCGGAGTTCATCATGCCTAAGAAGCCGCTTAATCTGCTCAAGAGTATTCTGGCAGGCAGCGAAGAAATGGTAAAGGTAGAGTACAACGAATCCAACGCTAAATTTAGTTTCGATAACACCACCTTGATCTGTCGTTTGATAGACGGTAAATATCCAAACTACGAAGCAGTGATCCCTAAGGAGAATCCGAATAAATTGACCATAGACCGCAACCAATTCCTTAACTCGGTAAAGCGTGTTTCTATTTTCAGTAACAAAACAACCCACCAAATTCGCTTAAAGATCGCCGGTGCAGAGCTCAATATCTCTGCAGAGGATATCGATTACAGTAACAAAGCCGAAGAACGCCTTACCTGTGATTATCAGGGAGACGATATGCAAATTGGCTTCAATTCCAGATTTCTAACAGAAATGCTGGGCAACCTAAACAGTACAGACGTCTCTTTGGAGATGTCGCTTCCGAACCGCGCAGGAATTCTTACCCCTGTGGATGGTTTGGATGAGGGCGAGCAGGTAACTATGCTTGTCATGCCGGTTATGTTGAATAACTAACCGTTTTCAGTGTTAATTAAAAAAGCCGCTTCCTAACAGAAGCGGCTTTTTACTTTTTTATACCTTAATCTATTTGATCAATTGTAAGGTAAATGGATATTCAAAGTATTCTCCATTACTGGCTTTGATTCCTCCAATGATTGGAAGTACTAATGTGAGTAGCCCTATACCGAGTAACATCAAGATACCTAGTCCGAATAAGAAGATACAAGGAATTGACACTATGGCCGCCAAGAACATGGTGATCTGAAAGTTCATGATCTGTTTCCCGTGTCTGTCTATCGCTGTATCGCGATCGCGTTGTGAAAGCCAGATAACTAGCGGCACGATGATACCTCCCAATCCTGAAACTAAATTCAGTAGCTGAGATAAGTGCATAATGACTACTAATTGACTGTTAGATTTTGTGTTGCTGTCGTTTAAAACTTCCATGGGGTTATAGAAATAAGTTTATTAAAACATAGTGTCCGAACAAAAAACCGAGAGCAAAGAGCGCTACAATGAGGCCCAATTGCTTGAGTTTGGAAGTTGGATGCTCTGTTTTCATGAGTTGGATTTTGCCTTATTAGTCGTGGGGGCGAAAAAATGTTACACAAGTCAGTATCTGTACTGTTGGGCTAAATGGCTATTTTTGCGCTGTGATACCTCAAGAAACCATTGTTGCCCTAGCAACTCCGCCTGGAACAGGAGCTATAGCTGTTATTCGCCTTTCTGGAGCCGATGCCATAGCTATCGCAGACAGACTCTTTGTTTCTGTTCACGGCAAACAGTTGCAAAAGCAGAAGACACATACCGCGCACCTAGGCCATATAGTAGCCGACGGTAAGACTGTTGATGAAGTACTGGCCTTACTCTATAAAGGCCCTACCTCGTATACGGGAGAAGATGTGGTGGAGTTTTCTTGTCATGGATCCCCTTATATACAACAAAAGATCATCAATTTGGCTCTGGCTAATGGTTGTCGGGCTGCAAAACCTGGAGAATTCACCTTGCGCGCTTTTGTAAATGGTAAGATGGATTTGAGCCAGGCAGAAGCGGTGGCAGATCTGATCGCTTCAGACAGCGAAGCGGCCCATCAGGTGGCTATGCAACAGATGCGCGGTGGCTTTTCAGAGGAGATCAAAAACCTGCGTCAAGAATTGCTGAACTTTGCTTCGCTTATAGAATTGGAGCTCGATTTTAGTGAAGAAGACGTAGAATTTGCAGATCGGACAGCCTTTGAGTCCTTATTAGAACGCCTACAGGCTGTTCTTAAACGCTTGGTAGATAGTTTCGCTATAGGAAATGTTATTAAACACGGCATTCCCGTTGCCATAGTTGGAGCTCCCAATGTTGGAAAATCTACACTGCTGAATGCCTTACTGAACGAAGAACGCGCTATAGTTTCCGATATAGCCGGAACCACAAGAGATACTGTAGAAGATGAGATCAGTGTTGGTGGCCTTAATTTTAGATTCATAGATACAGCCGGTATACGCGCCACTGAAGATACCATAGAACAGATCGGTATAGCCCGAACCTTCGAAAAGATCAATCAGGCACAGGTGATCATATATCTGATGGAAGCTAGTGCCGTGCTCGACGAGTCTCAAGAGCTCAAGCAGCAATTGCGAGAACTCAAAGAGAAACATCCGCAGAAACCCTTATTGATAGTGGCAAACAAACTCGATCTACTGCCAAGCCAAAAGCAGTCCGCAGTAATTCAGCTTTTAAAAGAAGCAACAGCAGACTTACCGCAAACCCAGGAGATCGCCATGTCCGCAAAAGAAAAAGCGGGCGTAGAAGCCTTGCAGAACGGCTTGTTGGAATTTGTGAATACTGGAGCTTTAAAGAACGATCAATCCATAGTGACCAACAGCCGCCACTACGATGCCTTACTTAAAGCCCTAGAAGAGATCACCAAAGTGCGCGAAGGCATGGAAGCCAATTTGAGTGGCGATCTATTGGCTATAGACATTAGACAAGCCTTATATCACCTCGGAGAGATCACTGGTGAGATCACCAACGACGAGCTTTTGGGAAACATCTTTGCCAACTTCTGCATAGGAAAATAGATATTAATTTTATTTGGTTTCATTTGTATTCAAATGACTGTAAATCAAATAATTGTTAAAAACTTTTTGTGTCTTACTTTCCTTTGATTTAATAATATTCATACTTTTATTGTGTCTCATGTGTGTCGCATAATTAACGAGACACAAAAAAATGTGTCATTATGATAAAAGTTCATTTAAGAAAGAAGAAATTAAGGACAGGAAAACTAAGTCTATATATTGAATATTATAAAGGCATACAAACCCTAGAAAGCGGAAAAATTAAACACCTTAGAGATTATGAGTATTTACAACTCTATTTAGTTGCTAATCCAAAATCAGCCATTGAAAAGAAGAAGAATAAAGAGCAACTCCAATTAGCTGAGCAAATTCTTGCAATCAGGAAAGCAGAAGTTTACCAAGGAAAGTATAGGATTCGGAGTGAACATAAAGGTAAGACCACTTTATTAGACTTTTATGAACAAAAAAAAGAGGAGCGTTATGAGACAAAAGGAAATTATGACAATTGGGAAGCAGCACAAAAGCATTTAGAAAAGTATTGTCCAAAGCATATTACCTTTAATGACGTAGATATTGATTTTATAAAAGGGTTCAAAAAATATTTGAATACGGTTGCAGTAACTAAAGGAAATAAGAAGCTGGCACAAAATACAAAACACACTTACTTTAATAAGTTTAAAGCTGCGTTGCGAGCTGCTTTTGACGAAGGCTATATGAAAGAAAACCTAATAACAAAGGTCAAAGGGTTTACTATGGGGGAATCCAAAAGAGAATATTTAACTTCTGAAGAATTGCAAAGACTTTCGAGAACCCCTTGTGAAGTTAATGTATTAAAGTCTGCCTTTTTATTTTCTGCACTTACCGGTATAAGATGGTCGGATATCAATAAATTAACCTGGTCTGAAGTTAGAAATGAGGGAATAGATAGTTCAGGAAATGAAATCTTTCGTATCATTTTCAAGCAGAAAAAAACGGAAGGAATGGAATACTTATATATTTCTAAACAGGCAAGGGAATTACTTGGAGAACGCAAAGAGTCAAATGATCGTGTATTTACCAATCTTCATTATAGTGCCCATATGAATTTAAAGTTATTGCGATGGTGTATGTTCGCAGGTATCACTAAACATATCACTTTTCATTCCGCCAGGCATACAAATGCTGTTCTACTTTTAGAAAATGGAGCTGACATTTATACAGTTTCCAAAAGACTAGGACACAAAGAAATAAGAACTACAGAGATTTATGCCAAAATTATTGATAAAAAAATGAAAGAAGCTGCGCATTTAGTGCCGAAACTAGAACTTGAAAACGTTGAATAAGACTATTTTTAGGTTTTTGCTGTTTATAACTTCATGTTTCATCATTTAGGCCCATTTTATTTACTTTCAAATCAAACGCTTTACAACTTTAATTTATGAGCTTCATGAATTTTGGATTCATTTGCACTTAAATAAATGTATTTGACTGTTTATCAATTATTTGTGAATAAAAAAATTAAACAAAACCAACCTTATACCTTCTTTCTTTTTACTTTTATTTCAAGAATTCAACAAAAAGAAACGAAGCGCTTTGTTCATTATTAATCTATAAATAGAAGAAAATGGACAATATTAAACTAGAAGAAAAACTCGATAGAATTGAGAGCTTATTATTAGGCTCTAAACAAGTACTTACTTTGGAAGAAGCGTGTGATTATACGGGTATATCACGCAGCTATCTCTATAAATTAACTTCCGCTGGTATTATTCCTCACAGTAAACCAAATGGTAAAATGATATTTTTTGATATCAATCGCCTAAATGAATGGCTTTTACGGAATGACCGAAAATCTAAATGTGAAATAGAGAACATGGCATTAGACTATGTTTTAAAGAAAAAATAAACATCTAATTCACATCATCATGAAGGCAATACCATATATAAGAGTAGGAACCTCCTATTATAAAAAAGTCCAAGCACCTACCATCGCAGGGCATTTTAATGAAATACTGGTATCATGGAGTATTGAAACCATACGACAGGATCACGGAAAATCTTATTTAAGTAAAATCTCAAAGTATGATGGATTTACTTGTATACCAAATCATGTTGATTTTAAACAAGAATATAAAGGTTTTTATAACATCTACTCCCCCCTTAGCAAAACGCCAAAGAAAGGTTCAATTGAAACTACCCTGCATTTTGTAAAACACATCTTTGGCAAACAATATGAACTAGGGCTGGACTATCTGCAATTATTATATGTAAAACCTATTCAAGTACTACCTATTCTTTGTCTGGTATCTAAAGAGCGTTCAACCGGGAAAAGTACATTTCTTAAATGGCTAAAAGAAATCTTTGATAACAACCTTACTTATCTTACTAATGATAGCTTTAGTAGTCAGTTCAATGCTGATTGGGCCAACAAATTATTGATCTGCATTGATGAAGTGCTCTTTAACAAGGAAGAACTTACAGAACGTATTAAATATTTGAGTACTACCAATATCAATAAGCTAGAGGCGAAAGGAAAAGATAAACGTGAAGTCGAATTCTTCGGGAAGTTTATCCTTTGTAGCAATAATGAAGATAACTTCATTAAAATTGATGCTAACGAAACCCGGTTCTGGGTAATCAAAGTACCAACCATTGAAAAAGAGCATACGGATTATCTGGAAAAGCTAATTTCTGAAATCCCTGCCTTTCTCTATTTTCTTAAACACAGGCAGCTCTCTACGAAACATTTAACTCGAATGTGGTTCGCACCACAGCAAATCAAAACAGTTGCTTTGAAAAAATTAGTTCAACACAATCGCAATCGTGTTGAAAAGGAATTGGCCAGTATCATTTTAAGTGTCATGGAAAAATTTGATTTAGAAAAGGTACACCTATGCCCTATTGATGCCTTACATGCACTTAATAAAACAAGGGTCAAAACAGATTTAACACAACTTCGAAGATTATTAAAAAAGGATTGGAAATTAAAGAACCAGGACAACTCCAACAAATATCAAAAGTTTGTGATTTGGAGTGATGGAGATATGGATTTAAAAGATGCAAAAGGACGCTATTTTACTATAGAAAGGCCTTTCCTAGTCCAAAATTTTGATGAATCGATGACAGATTGAGCCGAAGCCAGTGTTTATGGGGCTTAAGACCGTCATCACTTTGTCATCATTCTGTCATCAAAATAAAAAGTGATGACAGAAAAAGACTTAAAAAACTCAAAAATGATGACGTGATGACAAAACGATGACAGGGAAAACTCAATGTTTATAAGCCTTTCAGAGGTATTGTCATCAAATCATCAAAAATGTTCTAAAAAATGAAGAGCTCATGAAAAAAGAAAAAATAAACTGTAAAAAAGCTCGAAATATTTGCCTACTCCAGGTGTTGGCAAAATTTGAGCATTTTCCCAAAAAGGAATCGGAAAAAGAAGCTTGGTTTCTAAGTCCATTACGGTCAGAAACACAAGCCTCTTTTAAAGTATCTAAAATAAAGAATAGATGGTATGATCATGGGTTAGGGATTGGAGGAAATGTCATAGACTTAATCATCGAAATTTTGAATTGTTCTGTTAGGGAAGCGTTGGGCTTTTTAAACAATGAAGCTTCCGTCTTCTCTTTTCAACAGCAACCAGTTTTTAAAGAAAAAAATGCAGGTTTAATCATATTAAAGGTTCGGCTAATTCAGCACCCGGGGTTGATAAATTATATGGCCTCAAGAAAAATACCATTGGTCACAGCCAAGAATTATTGTCAAGAAGTCTGGTATCAAAATAATGACAAGACATATTTTGCTCTAGGTTTACAAAATAATGATGGAGGGTGGGAATTGCGAAACAAATACTACAAAACATCAACTTCACCCAAAACATTTAGCCATCTAAATAAGGGGCATAAAAGTTTATTGGTTACCGAAGGGATGTTTGATCTGTTATCCCTTGATAGTATGTTACAAGAGAAAATAAAAGAAGTTGATCTATTAGTGCTTAATTCAGTTGCCTTTGCAAATAATGCTGTTCCTACACTAATGAATTATGAAAAAATCCTTCTCTATTTAGACAATGACCGATCGGGTGATTTGGTAACAAACTATCTATTGGATGCATGTCCACAATCACATGATTGCAGGGAGTTTTACAAAGGATATAAAGATGCAAATGAAAAGCTGATGTCATGGATTTAAGAACAAAAAAACATAACTCAAAAACAGTTGTGAAAACTGTACTTCAGTTAACTCAAGAGCATTTAAAAGATGGCGATACTATTCTTTTAGATATCGGTGAAAAAGATTTGTTGGAAACAAATTCGAGATGTGTGCCTGTGGGCACAATCTCGATTACTCCCGATGGTCGCAATGAAAAAAAGAGTCGGTTTAAGAGGAAAACCGAAGTGATCAAATTTAGGTGTACTTCCATGGAAAAAAAGTTATTGAAGAACAGGGCGAAACGATCTGGGTTGACACTCAGTGAATATTTTAGAAGAGTAGCGTTTGAAAAGAAGATTACTGAGCGCTTGACCGAAGATGAGATTATTATTTATAGCACCTTGGTTAAGTTTCATAACAACTTTAAGTCCATTGGAAATATGTATCGCAAACGAAATCCAAAACTTACCGAAGAAGTATATCGATTAGCTAATGAGATAAAAACACATTTACAAAAGTTATCGCAATGATAGGAAAAGGAAAAGCCATTGCACATACTCAAGCTTCGGTAGCCTATGGATGGAATCAGGAAAAGGGAGCTGAAGTTGTATTTAAGCAAGAACTGGTTGGTGATAGTCCTGCTGAAATTACTCAGGAATTTAAAATGGTCCAGGACCAGAACTATCATTGTCAAAAAAATACACTGTCCTTTGTGATCAGCCCGACCATAGAAGATGGAAAACGATTACAACAAAAAGATCTTGAAATAATCTGTAAACGATTTATGAAAGAAATGAAACTGGAGCAACGACAGGCCATAGCATTTGTTCATAGAAATAAAGAGCATACTCATATCCACTTATATGTAAATCGTATTGATTTTCGAGGTGTAGCCTATAATGATAGTTTCATTGGAAAACGCAGTCAATATGCCGCTGAAAGAGTTGCGGAGCAAATGCAATTAACTACCGTCAAACAAGTACAGTTCGAAAAAGAGTTTTTATTGAAGGAGGTTCGACAGGAAATCAAACGAAGACATGAACTGACCTTAAAACAATTTACCACAAAGAATTTTGAGGATTATATAAAAGCCATGCAAACCAATGGTGTAAAAGTATTGCCAAGTATCAATAAAGCAGGAAATATTCAAGGGTTTCGCTTTGAATTCAACGGTTATAATTTGAAAGGTAGCGAAGTGCATCGTAGCATGACCGGTGGCAACATTGGGCAACGACTTTATGGTCGGTCAAATAAAGTCATAAAAAACATAGCTCCAATAAAAGTGTTGGATAAAGCTATTCCTTTAGCTCCAAGATTGGTTTTAAGTATTGCAAAGAAAATTACAAAACAAGTTGTGAAACATTCTATAGACGTAGGGATTGGAATTTAAAAAGATTAAAAATATGACTAGAGCTAAAGAATATATGGAATTGTTAACTTCTGAAATGGAAGAATTCCGTAGTGACGTAAGCAGACTGGAAATTATTAATGATCAAATCCAAAATACAAAGGTGGCTATTGATTTGTCAGAAATAAAATCACTCTTGGAGACTTATAACAATCAACTTAAAAGGCAAAGTGAACTACAAGAAAGGCAATACAGAAGATTTGAAACCTTGTTTAAAAAAGCTGGAGTATATCCTAAATGGGCAGTTATTATTTTTATTATTGCAATCCTTATTTCAGTAGTATCATTAGTATATGCTTCTAAAACTAAAACGACCTTAGAAAAATTCAGAGGCATAAATCAAATTGAAAAGGTTATTTCTTTCTAAGATAAAGTATTTTCATTACTTATATAATTTTTGATTGCCAAAATATTAAGTATCAATTACCAAGTGCAATTTTCTTTTTCTGGCTAAACTTTTTTATAGGAAAATGATTTATTCATAATTATGATATCAATATTTTAATAAATTATTAATATTAAATCAATTAATTTTAAATTACTATATTTAATCCATAAATTTTTTAACTAACCTTTAATTACTATGGCAAACGTTTTATGGTTACAAGGGGGAGCATGTAGTGGTAACACTATGTCTTTTCTTAACGCGGAAGAACCAACCGTTGTAGAGCTCATCACTGATTTTGGTCTAAATATACTTTGGCATCCAACCACTGGATTGCAAATTGGTGACCAAGTACAGGATTTACTAAGAGATATTATTGCAGGTAAAGAGCAAATGGATATTCTTGTTTATGAAGGTTCATTAATTCAAGGACCAAATGGAACAGGATCAATGAATTATTTTGCTGACCGCCCAATGAAAGATTGGATTAAAGAATTATCTGAAGTAGCTGGCTATGTTGTTGCCATAGGAGATTGTGCTACATGGGGAGGAATTCCTGCTGTACCACCTAACCCGAGTGAATCTACTGGTTTGCAGTTTCACAAAAAAAATAAAGGAGGTTTTTTAGGCGCTAACTATGTTTCTAAAGGTGGTTTGCCAGTAATCAATATACCTGGTTGTCCTGCACATCCAGATTGGATTACCCAAATACTGGTAGCAATTGCTGTTGGTCGTATTGGTGATGTTGTAATTGATGATTATCATAGACCAAAAACATTCTTTACAGATTTTGTTCAGGATGGTTGTACTAATGTAACCAATTTTGCTCAAAAAGTAGATGGGAACTTTGGTAAACGTGGTGGTTGCCTGTTCTATGAAGTAGGATGTAGAGGACCAATGACTAGGGCAAGTTGTAACAACATATTGTGGAACAGACAATCAAGCAAAACACGTTCAAATCATCCATGTTTAGGGTGCACTGAACCAGGTTTCCCTCATCATGATCTTAAGAAAGGAAGTGTATTCAATACTATGAAGTACCTAGGTGTTTTGCCTAAAGAAGTACCTCACGGCAGAACAAAATTAGCATATTATATGGAAGCTGGCTTCCAAAAAGTTATGCCTAAGAACCGTAGAGTAATGGAAGCTTCGAAGTAACCAATTAAAACTATAGAAATGTCAGTAAAAGAATTAAATATTTCACCTGTAGGTCGCGTTGAAGGCGATTTAGATGTTAAGGTGTACATAGATAATGGTAAAGTAACTCGAGCACATACCCAAGCAGCAATGTTTCGAGGGTTTGAGAAAATTATGGCGGGTAAAGATCCACAGTCAGGTTTAATTGTAACGCCTCGAATTTGTGGTATTTGTGGAGGATCACATCTGTATTGCGCATCATCTGCTCTTGATACTGCATGGGGAACTAAACTGTCACCTAATGCTTTATTGTTAAGAGCAATAGGACAGGCTTCTGAAACTCTTCAAAGTATTCCGAGATGGTATTATGCCATTTTTGCTACAGATTTAGCTAATAAAAAATATGCCAATAAACCCCTGTATAAAGAGGTTGTAAAACGTTGGTCAGCATATGTAGGAGAAACCTTTCAAAAAGGGCTAACAGCGAGTGCCCTTCCTGTACAGATTTATGCGTTGTTTGGTGGTCAATGGCCACACTCAAGCTATATGGTACCTGGAGGTGTAATGTGTGCGCCTACTCTAAAAGATATTACAAGAGCACATGCTATTTTAGCGCAATTTAAAAATGATTGGTTAGAACCTATTTGGCTAGGTTGTTCTATTGAGCGATACATGAAAATAAAGTCGTGGGACGACATGCTAGCTTGGGTAGAAGAAAATGAGTCGCATAAAAATAGTGACTTAGGATTATTAATCAGAGCTGGTATTGAATTTGGATTAGATAAATTTGGTCAAGGCGTTGGCAAGTTCTTGGCAACAGGAACATACTTACATAAAGATATGTATAATAATCCTACTATTGAAGGAAGAAACGATGCTTTAATAAGCTCAAGCGGATTCTTTGATGGAGAAAATTGGCATGAGTTTGATCATTTAAAAGTGAGTGAGCACGTTAAGCACTCTTGGTATGATAATCAGGAAGATGGTTTACATCCGTGGGATGAGCCGTTACCAACACCCGCAAAATCTCAAGTATTACATGATACAAATTTTGATGGACAATACTCTTGGGCTAAATCACCAAGGTATGATGGCCATGCATGCGAAACAGGGCCACTTGCTCGCTGTGTGATGAATGCAAACCCTAACAATAAAGAACATCAAATTAGAGATCCTTTATTCGGAGATATTATCAAAAAATTAGGACCTAGTGTATTTACACGTGTATTGGCACGTGTACATGAAGCTCCTAGAATCTATAAATTTATCGAGCAATGGTTATCAGAAATAGACCTTGATGGTGTGTTTTATAACAAACCTATTGAAAAAGATGGAAAAGGCTTTGGTGCTACCGAAGCAGCTCGAGGTGCTTTAGCTCATTGGATAGAAATAAAAGATGGTGTTATTAAAAATTATCAGGTTATGGCACCAACCACTTGGAACGTAGGGCCTAACGATGCTAATGGAAATCCTGGACCAATTGAAAGTGCTTTAACCGGCATAGAAATTGAAGATCCAGCTGATCCTGTTGAAGTGGGTATTGTAGCCCGTTCTTTTGATTCGTGTTTAGTATGTACTGTACATGCTCATGATGAAAAAAGTGGTGTCGAATTATCGAAATTCAAGTTGTAACAGGCACAATATAAGATAGTTACATAAAACTTTCTTAAGGTAGCACTTAAGAAAGTTTTTTAATTTTAAATATATTAATATGCAAATTGCAATCATGGGTTTCGGAAACCCTGTAAGAAGTGATGATGGTGTTGGAATGTATGTCATTGAAAAACTCAAGGAGCATATTGGTGATAATGAGGCCATCAATATTTTTGATATGGGAACAGCGGCTTTTGAAGTCCTTTTTGGATTAAAAGGGCATCAAAAAATTATACTGGTAGATGCAGCTTTAAATACCAATGAACCTGTAGGAACACTTTTTAAAGTTCCTGCCGAAGAAGTTTTGAGAGCACCACAAGATGATCCTTTGGTGTTTTTGCATGGTATGAAATGGGATCAAGCATTGTCGTACGCTAAAAAGATTTTACAAGACGAGTATCCAGACGATATTCAGGTGTATTTAATTGCCATAGAAAATACGAAGTTAGAAGTAGAATTAAGTGATGCAGTTAAAGATGCAGGAGATAAAGTCGTTGAACATATACTAGAAGAATTAAAAGTTTCAGAAGTATTGTGAACGAAAAAGTAGCATTAAAGTCATCTCATATTTTTTTAGATAGTGAACTGGTAGAGAACATTTTTAAAAATATTCATTATGCCTATGTTACGTATGTAAAATCTCAAGAAAGACTACTCATAACACCCGTAAGTAGTCAATGGTTTGTGAAGATGTACAAACCAACTCAGTTTTTATTAAAATCTAGAAACCTAAAAGGCGATAGAACATTAGCAATTCGAGAAATTTTAATCGATAATGATATAAATATGACTGATAGAGTACTTGAGTATGAAATAGTGGAAAAAACAAATCTTATAAAAGTCAATATGTAATGACAAAACGTAATGATCCAAAAGATGCATGGTTATTAGATGCCGAAGTACAATATAAGATTGAAGAAATAAATAGCCGTTGGGAAGTATCATTAGTATTTATCGATACTAAGGATCCTAAACATATATTAATCAAAAAAATAGGCGATTACAGATCGAAGCGTTTGGCAGAAGTGTATGCTAGAAATATGCAACAAACAGCCGCAAAGGATATTAGAGGAACACAAAAAGTAAACAAAGATGATTACAATATTAACAGCAACTAATTTTAAAGAATCCATTCGCGAGGTAATTATGGTAGTTGATCGTTTGGACGAGTTAGTTGCTGTTGTGAGTCATCCAGAAGAAATTGATCCTACCTCTAAATTGCTGACAGTTGAAAATGACATTATCCGAGCGTCACTCGATTGGTACGACACAGAACCACCTTATATATTTCCAGAAATTACTTTTAACGCCAATAATCTTTTGGCGATTATCTTTTATAAATTAGGAAACCAGCAGAAAGTATTTGAATTTGTTTCAGAAGGTAACAGTATATATAATGATCTTTTAGTCGCTACACATCTACAGTTTGGTTACGATATTTCTGATGCGATGTTTTCTAAAATAGACACTTTAGCTAATCAAAGTATCGTTCAGCATTATGGACAATACTCTAATCGCTGTACTGTTGAAACCTTAAAAAAAATGTATGCTAAAGCCATAGATACGGAGATTCATGATGAATTAAAGGTGTTTATCGCGAAACATTACAGTAACTTGCTTTTAGATGTAAATGCCTATCAGGAAGCAGAGGAGTTGGTACGTTCGCTACAGGACAAAGCCATCTCGCCCGAATCAAAAAATGCGATGCAAATTCAATTGGCATCAGCACTCATGGCGCAATTACAACTACCTTATGAAAACGATACTTTAGATGAAATTTCAGAATTATTTCAAGAAGGTATTCATTTTTATGAGACAAGAAATCAAAATGTAAACGCAGGCTTATTGTATGTGGATGCCTCAGAAATTGCAAACTATCAGAAAGATTATATTGCTTCGAAGGATTACATAAACAAAGCCATTTTAATTTTCAAAGAAGCTGATATTCCAGAATTTTTAGGGGAAGCAGGTTTGCGGAAAGCCACGCTACTTTATACCTGGAGTAAAAACGGAAGCCCGCAATATTACAAACCTGCTATAAATGCCTTTCAGGACACGTTAAAAGTCTTTAAGCGAGAGACACATCCTCAAAAGTTTGCACATGTGCATCATAATTTAGCGTTGATCTATTCGGAAATCCCTGTATCTTCAGAAGAAAAACCTATTTGGACAGCCTTTTGCGCCTCATCATTTAAGGAAGTATTGAAGTTTTACACCAAAGAAGATTATCCTTACGAGTTTGCCATGGCAAGTCATAATTATGCTACTGCTTTAATGAGTTTTCCTGTAGCCAAATTGCACAACAATTTAGATAAAGCCTTTGGTATGTTTGAAGATGCTTTGAGTGTTAGAACAGCAGCTAGCTATCCTTTTGAGCGCGCTTTGACTTTAGTAAACCAATTAGAGCTCTACTGGGTCATGCATAATGAAAACAGTGAAGAAGAAGCCAAAAAATACAATGCGATGCTCAATAAAGCGAATGAAATATCGCAATTGGTTACCGACAGTGCTTTAATAGAAAAGGCAAATGAACACATAGAAGCTTTAAAAAATTTAAAAACCATACTGAATTAACCATGCACGAAACATCCATCGTTAATAGCATTATGCGAACTTTAGAAATGGAGTTTGAACAAGAAAAATTGAATAAGATGAAAGCCATTCACCTTAAAGTTGGCATCTTATCGAACATTGAACCTCGATTGTTGCACAATGCCTACAGTGCTTACCATATTACGAATCCAGGCTATCATCATGTAGTGCTTCATATAGAGTCAACTGAACTAAAAATTCAGTGCGAGGTGTGCAACCATATCACAGATGTTAAAAACTATCGATTTATCTGTGATAATTGTGAAAGGCCCAGTAAAAATGTGATTCAAGGTGAAGAAATGTTAATCCATAAAGTAGAATTTGACGATTAAATGTGCATAAAAAGTACCAATTAAACAATACAATTATGAGTATAGAGAAATCCACAAAAGCGGCTCGCGGAACTGCACAATGCGAGAATACCAATATCAATTTGCTAAAGGCTAATGATTTTGTAGCCGATATTATCAAAAAGGAAATGGCAAAAAGCAACACGCTGTTGGTTAATATAACGTCCTCAGCCGGAAGCGGAAAAACTACGCTGATGCAAAAAACAGCAGAAAAGCTAAAAGACAAGCTAAATATGGCCGTTATGGTGGGTGATTTGGAAACCGAGCGTGATGCTGAGCGCATAAGAGAAACGGGCATTTTTGCATTGCAAATCGTAACTGGAGGTATTTGTCATTTGGAAGCCCAAATGATTCATCAGGTGTTAGATCAGTTTGATTTACCAAATATCGATCTGCTTTTTATTGAAAATGTAGGAAACTTGGTGTGCCCTGCTTCTTTTGATTTAGGTGAGGATTACCGTGTTACTTTAATGGCTACTACCGAAGGTGATGATAAACCAAAAAAGTATCCACGCATGTTTTTAACAAGCGATATGATGCTCGTTTCTAAAGCTGATTTGCTACCTTATTTACCCTTCTCTGTAGAAGCAGTGACTAAAGATGCAAGAGAAGTTAATCACGAATTAGAAGTGTTACAAATTTCGTCTTTATCTGAAGAAGGCATAGACGAATGGTGTGATTGGTTAGTACAAAAAGTTAAACAAAAGCAGCAAACTTAATGTTTTATTTTAGTGAGTAAAACATTTCAAATACAAATTGAAGGACAGGTTCAAGGTGTTGGATTTCGTCCTTTTGTTTTTAATCTTGCGAAAAAACATAAGTTAAATGGTACTGTTTCAAACAATGAAAATGGTGTTCTTATTTATTGTAATACTTCTAAAGAAGGTGTCGATAGATTTTCAGAAGACATTCTGCTTCACAAACCAGAAATAGCCATTATAACTTCCTGTAAAATTGTTGGAAGTCCGTTTACTGAATTTAACAATTTTACCATTATTTCATCAAAAACACAGGCACAAATCAATGTACCATTAACACCAGATTTTGCAATTTGCGAGTCCTGTAAAACCGAACTTTCAGACTCTAAAAACAGGCGCTATAATTATCCATTTACAACCTGTGTACAGTGTGGACCACGCTATGCCATTACAACCAAGTTTCCATTTGAAAGAGCACATACGTCGTTAACAGAGTTTGACATGTGTGAGGCTTGCCATGCAGAGTATATTAATCCAAACGACAGACGGTTTCATTCGCAAACTAACTCATGTAGTTCATGTGGCATACAATTAAGATTGGTAGCAACGGATGAAAAAACGATTGCAGAAAATCAAATTGATTGTATTAAAAAAGTTGGCCAATGTATTTCTGATGGAAAAATTGTTGCTATTAAAAACACCAATGGTTACCTATTGTGCTGTGATGCTTTAAATCCAGAAGCCATCAAAGAGTTAAGAGCGCGAAAGAAAAGGCCCAATAAGCCTTTTGCAGTATTGTATCCTTCAATTAGAACCGCAAAGAAAGAGTTTCAATTATCATCTCACGAAGAAGAAGCTTTACAATCTAGAGTAGCACCCATAGTGATCCTGCAAAACACTAAAAATACAAGTATCGCTGTCAATACCATCGCACCAAATTTAAACCAAACAGGTGTGATGCTACCGTTTTCTGCATTGTTGCAATTAATAATGCAAGAAATTAAACAGCCCATTGTTGCCACGAGTGGGAATATACATGGTTCGCCTATTATTTCTGAAGAAAAAGAAGCGCATACACACTTAAAAAATGTTGCTGATTATTTCTTGCATCACAATCTCGATATTCAATTTCCGCAAGACGATTCTGTTATCAAATTTGGATATAACAAAAAGCTTATCTATAGACGCTCTAGAGGGTTGGCACCGAATTATATCGATGTTAAAATAAACGATACCAAGCCTATTTTGGCAATGGGAGCGCATTTAAAAAGCACCTTTACATTTGTGCCCAATGCACAAACATACGTGAGTCAATATTTCGGAAATTTAGATAATTACGATGTTTTAAAACGTTATAACACTATAATTGAAAATTACTTTGATGTTTTCGACACCACTCCAAAAACAATTCTTATTGACAAACACCCACAATACCAAAGCAGCGTTTTAGGGCACGAACTGGTTTCAACATACAACGCTGCTATTCAAGAAATTCAGCATCATAAAGCACATTTTGCAAGTGTTTTAGGAGAACATGATTTGTTTAATTGCAAAGACAAAATACTAGGTGTGATTTGGGATGGTACAGGTTTAGGTGATGACAATCAGATTTGGGGAGGTGAATTTTTTACTTACGAAAATTATAAAATTGAACGCTTAACACATTTTGAATATTTCGATTGGTTGACTAACGACAAAATGGCTAAAGAGCCACGTTTAGCTTTATTTAGTCTATTAGATGATGAAACGAAGCCTTTCATTAAAGATAAGTTTACCGAAACCGAATGGAAAATCTATTCAAAAACTATAAAAACCAACAAGCTTAAAACATCCTCTGTTGGTAGGTTGTTTGATGCAGCAGCTTCGGCATTAGACTTAGTAGATATAAATACTTTTGAAGCTGAAGCAGCCATGCGACTTGAAGATTGTGCAAACACATACTCTAAAAGCTATTATATTGATTTTTTACATGATACAACTTATAATGAAATACCATCCCAGTATATTCTTAAAAAACTTATAAAAGCCTATAGAGAAGGATTTTGTAAAGAACGATTGGCTTATAGTTTTATCTACACTTTAGCTAAATCCATTATAAGGGTTGCTAAAAAGAATCAAATAAACATGATTGCCTGTAGTGGTGGTGTTTTTCAAAACGCGCTATTAGTTTCAATGCTTTCTCTGATGGCAAAAAAAGATAAAATAAATTTAAAATTAAATTGTAAATTGTCTGCTAACGACGAAAATATATCATTCGGACAGTTGATGTACCATCAACATATAAAAAATTAAGTACTATGTGTTTAGCAATTCCAGGGAAAATTAAAAGTATAGAATTACAACATAACGGTTTGGTGAGAATGGCAAAGGTTTCATTTGGTGGAATCACGAAAGAAGCCAGTTTAGAAATGCTACCAGATGCCGATGTTGACGATTATGTTCTAGTGCATGTTGGGGTTGCTATAAGTAAAGTTAACGAAGAAGAAGCTAAAAAAACGTTTGAATATTTAGAAGAAATTGGCGAATTAGGCGAACTTGAAGATGTTGACGATTATTTGCCTAAAAAAGATGAGTCATGAAGTATATGAATGAATATAGAGATCCTGAATTAGCAAAGAAGTATCTCGAAGAAATAGAAAAAACGGTAACGCAACCTTGGGCTATAATGGAAGTTTGCGGCGGGCAAACACATAGTTTGGTTAAAAATGGTATCATAGACATGTTGCCAGAACAAGTCACCATGATTCATGGTCCAGGCTGCCCTGTCTGTGTAACACCGTTAAATTTAATAGATAAAGCCATTCATTTGGCGCTCAATGAGGGTGTGATTTTATGTTCGTTTGGAGATATGTTGCGCGTTCCTGGCTCAAAAATTAATCTTTTGGAAGCCAAAGCCAAAGGTGCCGATATTCGCATTTTATATTCACCATTAGAAGCTGTAAAGATTGCAGAAGCGAATCCAGACAGAGAAGTTGTTTTTTTTGCTGTAGGATTCGAAACTACCGCACCAGCAAATGCCTTATCTCTTATCCATGCGCACCGAAAAGGTTTGACTAATTATTCCATTTTAGCATCTCATGTATTAGTACCACCAGCTATAAAAGCGGTAATTGATGATGACGAAAGTAATATTGATGGCTTTTTAGCCGCTGGGCATGTATGTACCATTATGGGCAATTCAGAGTATCATCCCCTTTCGGCAACTTACAATGTACCAATCGTAGTTACTGGTTTTGAACCTTTGGATGTCTTGCAAGGTATCTTGATGGTAATTCGTCAGTTAGAAGCAAATAAAGCTAAAGTCGAGAATCAATATTCAAGAATTGTGAAAGAGGAAGGTAATACCGAAGCTCAAAAAATGATTTTTGAAGTTTTTGAAATTAGGAATCAGCTATGGCGAGGTATTGGCGAAATTCCTGAAAGCGGTTATGCCGTTAAAGAAAAATATGCCGCCTTTGATGCCAACAAAAAGTTTAGTATTTCAATAGAAGAAGCCCCAGAACATCCCGATTGTATTTCAGGACAAATTATGAAAGGCATCAAAAAACCTTTTGAATGCCCACAATTTGGTAAGAAATGTAAACCGTCCTTTCCATTAGGAGCTCCTATGGTAAGTAGTGAGGGTGCTTGTGCGGCCTATTACCATTTTTCTGGCTTAATCGAAGCTTAATCTACAATAATCAATAATAAATGTCTGATTCAAAAAAAATACGAATGCAGCTGCAATGCCCCATGCCAAAATTAGATTTTGATGTCATAACTCTTGGGCATGGTAGCGGTGGTACTTTAACCAATAAACTACTTGACAGCGGCGTTTTTGATGTGTTAAGCAATGATATACTCAATGAACGACATGATGGTGCGTTTCTCGAAATGAATGGCAAGATGGCATTCTCAACCGATAGTTTTTTAGTGTCCCCTATATTTTTCCCCGGAGGAAATATTGGTGAACTGGCTGTTAATGGCACTGTAAACGATTTAGCCATGTGCGGTGCTATTCCTAAGTATCTATCCTTAAGTTTTATTATTGAAGAAGGCCTGAAAATGACACAGTTTTGGGAGATTTTAGTAGCTATCAAGTATGCTTGCGAGAAAGCAAACGTAAATGTAGTTACCGGTGATACTAAAGTAGTTGAAAAAGGTAAAGGCGATAAAATATTTATAAATACTTCTGGTGTTGGCAACATCCATCCAAAAGCACATATCAATGAAAAGAATATTAAAATTGGAGATAAAATCATCGTTAGTGGTAACATAGCAACGCACGGTATGGCAATTATGTCTGTTCGAGAAGGATTAGAATTCGATTCCACCATTGAAAGCGATACCACAAATTTGAATCATACTATTTTAAAACTGATAGATGCGTTTGGAGAAGACATTCATTTATTAACTGATCCCACGAGAGGTGGTATAGCCACGGTTTTAAAAGAAATTGCTTTGTCCTCTAATATTGGAATTGATATTTTTCAGAAAGATTTGCCAATAGATAGTCAGGTAGCAAGTGCCTGCGAATTATTAGGGTTAGATCCATTATATGTGGCGAATGAAGGATTGTTTTTAAGCTTTGTAGATGCTTCTATAGCCGATTCGTTTGTAGCAACCTTACAAAACGACGAAAATGGTACCAATGCGAAAATTATAGGAACCATTGTTGAAGCACACCCAAAACAAGTGATTTTGGAGAGCGCCATTGGTGGTAAACGCATGGTAAGCATGCTTCCTGGAGAACAATTGCCAAGAATCTGTTAACCTATGGATTATACTACTTTAGGTAGCAACGTCGCGAATGCTTATATTTTTAAAGGTTCAAAACAAAAACCGTTTTTAGCACCACGAGGCGTGTTTGTAGTTAATAATATGCTTTTTGTTTCAGACACTGGACGGAATCGTGTTTTTATTTGGAAAACTATACCTACATCAGAATTTCAAAATCCAGATGTTATTCTTGGGCAAGAAAGTATTGAAGACACAGGTAGAAATGCAGATTCTTTAGTCTCTTCGAAAACATTGCAATACCCTTCAGGAATTTGGAGCGATGGTATAAAACTGATTGTTGCCGACGCTTGGAATCATCGTGTTTTAATTTGGCATAGCATTCCTACAGTGAATGCACAACCGGCAGATGTTGTTTTAGGACAAGCCAGTTTTGAAACGAATTATCCCAATGTAAAAGGGCAATCGGCAAACCCTAAAGCTAATACTTTGAACTGGCCTTATGGTGTTTTTTCAGATGGTGTAAGCTTATGGATAGCCGATACGGGTAACCGTCGTGTGTTGTATTTTAACAAAATTCCTACGGAAAACTTTGCTAATGCAGACAATGTCATTGGAAAGTCAGATTTCAATACCCGAGATTATGAAAATAATGATCCTATTTGGCCATACTCAATTAAAATTAGCAAAAAGGGATATTTAGCCATTACTGACACACAGTTTTATAGAGTTTTAGTTTGGAATGATAAAAACGATGCGTTTAACAAACCCGCTGATGTAATCATAGGACAACAAAATTTTGATGATGCAGGACAAAATCAGTTTAGACTTTCACCAGAAGCGAATACCTTAAATTGGACGTATGACGCTTGTTTTTATAAAGAAGGTATTTTGGTGAACGATACAGGTAATAGTAGAATTTTAGTCTTTAAAAGTATTCCTAAAGAGAACAATGCCAGTGCCAATGCACTAATTGGGAGGCCAGATTTTAATACAAGTAGTGAGTATAAAGAAAATATGCACGGCACAGGCAGCGCCATTTATTGGCCATTTTCAATTGCAACGGAAGAAAACAAACTATTTATAGCAGATACTGGTAACCATCGCGTAATAATTTGCGATTTAAAGACTTAAATACATCCAGTAAATACCAATGATTATTGCAAATAACCCGCCTGCGAAGCGAATCCCTTTGAAAAAATTATCATTATGTTGATGCTTAGAAAAAGAAGTAATCTTACCCAATATTAAGGCATAAACGGACATTGCCAGAACCGTACCAATAGCGAACCCAATAATATACTGAATGCCTTCAGAGTTATCTTGAAAGCCAAGCACGGGTAACAATAATAAAAAATGGGCCACACCAGCTAATCCATGCAAAAATCCAATACCAAAAGAAGATAGAACATCCTGTTTTACAATTTTATCATGCTTATGGTAATGCCCTTCATCATGATGTTCGTGTTCGTGAATATGAACATAGGTTTCAGTGTCATGGTGCACATGTGGATGTAGGTGTTTCTTTTTTTGATTAAATATTCGATAAAACGCCCAAAGTCCGACACCAATCAACACAGCAGCCACCAATTGCTCACTATATTCTGAAATACTTTCAACGGGGATTATATCTTTAAATAATAAAAACAAAACACCAATTAAAAGCATCCCCAATAAGTGTCCAAGTCCCCAAAATAAGCCTATTCTCCATGCTTTTCTTTTGGTTTCAATTACTAAAGGAGTAACGGCTGCCAAATGATCTGGCCCAGAAATTACATGTAACATTGAAGCGAGCGTTCCGGCCACTAATGGAAAATTTATCATACACCTTCAAAGTTTTTGGAAATATAACAAAAATTTATTTTAATATTTGACGAAATAAAAAGCACATAATTCTTTATCAATTTAAAACAAGTGATATAAAATTTATTAATATTGTTTCAATAATTGTAAAGAAGTAAGCAAAAATCTTGTTTTGTTTCTCATTTGTGTCTCACAGGTCTGCAAGCCCAGTAAAATAAAATATTGTTACTTTTTGTATAGGTAAATAAATGCCGCTAGTTACGGGCGACTACACAACCAACTGATATATATCATTTTATTGCCCTAGGGAGACAATTACCTTTTTACCATCAAATCGGTAATTATGGAAGTTAAAAAGAACCCTAAAGTAAAGATCAGCGGATGGAGCCACACCTTTTTCCTATTTGGCCTCGCCCTGATGTTGTTCATTTCTTGGCGTGCCTTAGAATGGGAAACCGCAGAGAAAGTAGATCTGAGCTTTGCAGAGATAGATCTGGAAGCTGAATACCAAGACGATATCCCGATAACGGAAATTACAGAGAACGCACCCCCACCACCTCCTCCACCGGCTATAGTCCAAACTACTATTGAGATCGTAGAAGATGACCTAGACATAGAAGAAACGGTTATAGAATCTACAGAAACCAGTCAAGAAGAAGGCGTGGTAGTTGAGATAGAAGAAGTTGAAGAAGTTGAGGAGGAAGAAGAGATCATAACGGTTCCATTTCACGTGATAGAAGATGTACCTATTTATCCGGGATGTGAATCCTTGAGTGGTAAAGACGCTAAGAAGGACTGTCTGTCACAACAGGTGATGGCTTTTGTACAGAAGAACTTCGACACTGGTCTTGCTGCAGAACTCGGTTTAGAAGGTCGCCAACGTATCAGTGTGCAGTTTAGAATAAACGAAAAAGGCCAAGTAGTCGACGTAAAGGCTCGTGCTCCGCACCCGAGACTAGAAAAAGAAGCGATAAGCGTGGTGAGTAAACTTCCATTGATGACCCCAGGTAAGCAACGCGGCAAGCCTGTTGGGGTACTCTATATGCTTCCTATCTTATTCCAAGTAGAGAATCCACATTAGTAGAACATCCGCAGCGCAACATTAGGAACTAGCCCAAGTGAACTTTGATTTACTTGGGTTAGTTGCTGTGAGACCACACTGTAAAAGCGATTCAATACATTTTTTCTGTTGGTCAAGTTCCAAACGGAGGCCGCTACTTGAAAGCGCATCCGCCCTGTCTGGAAACGATAGGCTGCGGAGGCGTCTATCCGCAGAAATTCGTCCAAATTGTTTTGATTCGGGAAACCGTAATTCACGTTCCCTCCTACTATTTCCGAACCTGGAACCGGTAAGGTAAAAGGTCTACCTGTTCTCCAATTAGCACCTATGGAGGCTTTGAATCCTTTGTGATCATAGGCAATACCGGCACTTACCGTATGCGTTATATCGAAATTAGATGGAAATCGCTCGGCCAGTAAGCTGGGAAAGTCATAGGTGTTGTCCAAATAGGAATAACTGGACCACAACTGCAAGCGCCAGAGATTCTGCCTGATCAACAGGTCCAATCCGTAAGCCTGATAGTCTCCATTGGCCTCACTGAACTCGAATTGATTCAAGAATCCTTGACTTCTGGCTGTAATGCCGTTTACATCTTTAATAAATGCGGTTGCCCCTATTAAGAAGTCACCCTTCTTGTAATTTAGCCCAAAGGAAGCCTGTTTGCTTTTTAGAATAGGAATGGTACTGTCATTGGCCAAGCGCCAGCGTCTTTTCTCCACCCCTAAGAAGTCGTTCTGGAAATTGATCTCCTGAGTGGTCACTTGGTGTTTGAATTCACCCATCAATTCTGCGGACAGTTCTGGTGTGAAGGCATAAGCCAAACGCAATCGCGGTTCAATAATATGTTCTTCGAACTTCGGAATATAGCTATACCGACCTCCCAGGTTACCGCTCCAATTGGAATTCTGATCGGCCAGTGCAACACCAGCAAAACCACTGTGAATTCGCACGACTTCGCCACTTAGAGTTCGAACTACCGGATTATCAACATCGTCCAAGTTGCGCACCTTGGTCTCAATGAATTGGTAGCCTCCAGAAAATTTAAAACGGTCGTTGAATTGCCAGTGCGCTAAAGCCTTTGCTCCTGTTTCTGAAACAGAATTCTCCTGTAAAAAACGCTGTAAGAATTGTACGTTGGCATTGATAGCCTCTAGTATATAATCGGTATTGTAGGCCTGAAGTTCCGTTTGGAAATTAGGCGACCAATCGCGAATGTACTGCAGGCCGGCTGCTATGCTGTTTTGGGTCACTTGGCTTTGTCGTGATTCTACTGCGGAGCTTAATACAGCATTCTCCGTAAATACCAATTTGTTATTGATCAGTAAAAAATTGGCTCGCAGTCTGTCCTTGTCCGAAATACGATGTAAATAGCGCAAGGAAGTGTCGTAGAAATCGAAGCTCTGATTTGTATTTACAGTATTGGCCTGTTGCTGTGTAACTTCTGTATTTTGGGCGATTCGATCGAAATAGGCATCAAAGGTCGGTGTCGTGAAGAGATCACTTAAGGATTTGCGCCCAGCTACTTGCAAACTACTCTGCTGCGTGATCGGCAGATCCAAGAACAGGTCTGCATTGATCAAATTCACACCTAAATTGGCTTTGAACTTAGGGTTTACATGTCCTGCAGTCTTCATGGCTATAGTACCGGAGACGCCATCCGTCCATTGGGATTGCGTACCATTTTGAGTCAATACCACTTGTTGATTCATTTGCGGATTGAACACCGAGATAAGACCAAAAAAATGTCCGGATTGATACATTTTTATACCATCCCAGAGAATTAGATTCTGATCGTGGGTACCGCCTCTTATATTGATGTTAGAGACTGTTTCGTTGACACTTTGTATCCCTGGAAAGGCTTGGACGGCTTGTAATACATCGGCCTCTATCAATCCCGGCAAGGTGCTGAATTTGTCAAAATCAATGCGATATTCTCCAGAATTGAGCTTGTCCACTCCTTTGACCAAATACTGCTGTAAATAAACCGCGGCCAATTGCTGCTGATTGGCAACCATATAAATGGGCTCACAACTGGATTTAAAGAACTTAGCCTGTCGCTTTATGGTTCTATATCCCAAGTATTGTATCTGTACCAGAGCCTCTGGGTTGGTATCTATCAGCTCAAAGTAACCCTGGTCGTCGGAAATCGTTGCCCGACCTCCGGCCTGCACACTGGCAAAGGCAAGCGGGGATTGATCATCTTTATCTAACAAGTATCCGCATAAAGTAAACCTACTAACAACCCCTACTATACTTATAGTGGTCTGGTCAAGCCTTTTGAAGTCTAAGCGGGTGCGTTGGCGCAATATGGTCAATGCTGTTTCTAAAGGCAGATCGGCATCTATCGGCTGTAAGGATTTACCACTTATTAACTCGGGATCATAATTGAAATCGACCTTGTGGATAGTTTCTAAACTATCCAAAACTTGTTCCAAAGGAAGCTGCTCTTGAGCTTGGACCTGGAATACAAGTCCAAATAACAAAAAGCTTAAAAGTCTGATTTTCCAATTATTCACCTATGGTTACCTCTTTTCCGTTAATGTTATAGGTAAGCTGTAAAGGGGTAGTGATCTGGTTTAGGGCTTGTTCTAGGTCTTTATGGGTAAAGGTTCCGCTGAATTGACGTTCGTTTAATGCTAACTGGGTCTTAACAGTTATATTGTATTGACGCTCTAATTCACGAAGTACCATCGCTAACGGTACGGCATCGAAATCCGATTTTTCTGCCAACCAACTCGGAGCAGTATTGTTCACGTTGTACAATCTCGCCTCTCCATCTAAAAAGCGTATAGCATCTCCTGGGTTTAAAGGTTGTAAGGCATCTCCATAGGTAACTGCCACACGACCCTCATAACAAACAACCTCAAAGAACGATCCGCGATCGATCACTTTAAACTGTGTGCCGAGTACCGTTACTTTTCCTTGGGTGCTCATTACATCAAATTTTTGGCCCTTGGCCACCTTGAAATAGGCTTCTCCATCTAAGTTCACCTGACGGGCTTTGTCCCAGCTGTCCCCGTCAAAACTCAAGCTAGAAGCCGCATTGAGGATCACCTCAGAGGCATCCGGCAGAATAACGGTACGCTGCTCGGTCATTGCGGTCTCCACAGTGGTAATACCATCATTAAATAAGGTAAAGTATACTCCCAAAGCAATTACCAAAACGGCTGCAATTCGCAACATGGGTTGCAGATAGCGCAGCTTGGTGGTTTTAGGTGCAGCGACGGCTTCCTCCAGGCTTTCAAACGAATGAGGGGCCGAGAATTGGTCGGCTTTAAAACCAGCTGCATCCTGCAGTATAGCTTGGTAGAATCCAAAATCAGGATCTTGTTCCACCGCTGTTCGTTCTGCCGGACTCAGATCGTCATTCAACCATTTATGTAGTAGTTTTTCATCCATATTTTTATGCTCATCTGTTCTATAAACAACCCAAAGGCAAAAAATCCTGATTATTTGGTCCTAAAATTTTCCAAGCGTTCTTTAAGCACCGCAAAAGCCGAGTATATTCTGTATTCGACCACTTTTTTAGTGACCCCTAACATTTCAGCTATTTCTGCTTGCTTCTTCCCCTCTATCTTACTTAAGGTAAAAGCCACGCGCTGTTCTTCGGTAAGGCTTGCTAAAGCTTCTTGGTATTGTTGGTAATACTCTTTGGTACGCATTATGAATTCCGGATCCTCGCCAGTATGACTGATTGGATTTTGTTGCTGATGTTTTAAGACCACCTTTTTGTGCTTAAGGCTGTTTAACATCAAATTAGAAGCCGTTGTAAATAAAAAGGCCTTTGCCTTTTCAGGACTCACCTTTTTACAATTTTCCCATAGCTTAATGAAAGCCTCCTGTGTTTTATCTGCTGGCTCTGCATCTGCTCCAAACTTATAATAGAGGAAATTGTGTACGTCTTTACTCAAACTGCGGTATAGTTTTTCATATACACTGGGTTGGCAAACGTCTTTATGAAGATTCTTTTCCAATAAAATCGGGTGTTTAGATAAAGGTAGAAAAATAAATAGCAAAAAAAATAGGACAATTGTCAGGATTTTTTCCAGCACGGTTGTTTACTTTACGAATCGCGCCTAAAAAGGCCTTTAAACGAATTAAAATGAAACTACTTAAGCTTACCCTTTCCTTGATTCTCTTGAGCGGGATTTTCTTTACCTCCTGCCGCACAGAAGAATCTGAGATCATTAACCCCTCGATAGAAGAAACCTTAGAAGCTAACAGCACCATTGCTGGTTTAATGCAACGTGTGAGTCTTAGCGACGGTTCTTTAGACAATATTATCGACAGCGCTAACTGTTTTACTGTAAACCTTCCTGTTACTGTAATTGTAAATGGAATAGAAGTAACTGTTAATACAGAAGCGGACTATGACCTGATCGAAGACATACTCGATGAGTCTGACGACGACACCGACACCGTAGAGATCGTATTCCCGATCACTGTGACCCTAGCCGACTACACAGAAGTGACCTTGAATTCTATTGAAGAATTCTTGGCCTTGGCTATCACTTGTCCTGACGAAGGAGAAGACGATGACGATATCGAATGTTTAGACTTTGTATATCCTATTACCGCGACCATTTTTAACCCCGTAACAGAGGAGCTGGAAACAATTGTTATTGAGAATGACGAACAGATGTACGCTTTCCTTGAAATGATTGAAGACAGCGATGTAGTTACTGTTGAGTTCCCAATCAGCGTAATACTTGCCGATGGCAGCACTGTGGTCATCGAAGACCTTGAAGAGCTTGAAGCCGTTATCGAAGAAGCTGAAGATAGCTGTGACGAAGACGACGACTACGATTATGACGACGACGATTGCGAGGATTGTACTACCGACGACCTGGGCGATCTATTGACAGGATGTTCTCCTTGGTTTGTTGACAAATTAGAATTGGACGACGAAGACCTAGAAGATGCTTATGTTGGATACCTGTTCTCTTTCACAGAAGACGGAATGATCATCGTTGAAACAGCCACAGATGAGTTCACAGGAGCTTGGGCCAGTTCTGGTACCGGAACAGCTATAACGGTAGAGATCGACATTCCAGACCTGCCAGACTTTAACGCCAACTGGATCTTACACGAGATCGACGAGGTTCCTGGCGAATTCAAAGTAGACCTTAGATTAGGAGACGACCGCCTGCGTTTTGAAAGCAATTGCGAAGGTTCTGGTGGTGGAGATCCGGATCCGGATGCAGAAGCTTTAGAAGCTGCACTAGCTACAGGAGCCTGGTTTGTGACCAACTATTTCGACGATGTAGATCAGACCGACCTGTTTTGCGGATACACCTTTGAATTTGGCGCAGACGGAAGTGCTGCAGCTGTGAACGGAGATGAGACCGTACCAGGAACTTGGGCTGTCACTAGCGATGACACTGGTCTTGATCTAGTACTGAACTTTGGCGAAGCTGTTCCTTTTGATGAATTGCTAGACAACTGGGACGTGATCGAATTCTCTGAGACCATTATCCGTCTAAGAGACATTAGCGGAGGCGACGGTTCAGAAGACCTACTGACCTTTGGACGCGAGCCTGTAAGCTGTGATGACCCAGTATTGGAAGGTATTCTTGCCGATGGCACCTGGGTAGTAGCTCTGTATATGGACGGACCTGCCAACGAAACTGCTACTTTTGCCGCTTATCAGCTTGCTTTTAATGCAGATGGCACCTTGATCGCCGAAAGTGATACCGATACCGTAGACGGCACTTGGGAGGTCGTTGGAGCAGACACTGTTCTGGTACTGAACTTCGGAGGCGATATTCCTTTCGATGAGTTGGAAGACAATTGGGATGTATTCTCTGTAGAAGCAGACCGTGTTGAACTTCGTGACATCAGTGGTGGCGATGGCGAACTAGACGTACTAGTTTTTGAAAAATTATAAAAATCTCACTAAACAATTTAACAGACATGAAAACAATGAAATCCTTACTTCTTGCAATGTTGACAGTGGTAGCATTTACTACAATGAGTTGCAGCGAAGACGACAACAACAATAATAACAACGCTGCTGCCAACTTACTGGCAGAAGAATTGAGAAACACAGCAGCCTCTGGTACTTGGCGAGTAGCGCTCTACGAAGACGACGGTCAGAACGAAACCAGCGATTACAACGGTTATGCGTTCACCTTTGCTGCGGATGGGATGCTAACAGCTACCAACGGCACCAATACAGTAACCGGAACTTGGTCAGTATCTGTGGACAGTTCTTCTAGCAATTCTTCTGACGATGACGGATCTGACGACTCGGATGATGTTGACTTCAATATCTTCTTCGCTTCGCCACCAGATTTCGAAGAGCTATCAGACGATTGGGATATTGTTTCAAGAACAGACACACGCATCGAACTGATCGATATTAGTGGAGGTGACGGTAGCATAGACTACTTGACCTTTGTGAAGAACTAAGCCTACTTGTTTGGTTGATGCAAGACCGCGAAAACTACTTCTCAGCCCCCATGAGCCAAAAGTTGCGGTCTAGAGAAAGTCACCTCTTAAAAAGAGGTGGCTTTTTTTATTGAATGCTTATACGGTAGCCTAGGTTAACGCCATAGGTATCTCTAAACCCATCGCCCCAATCTGCAGCGGTTTGTAGTTCTACCATTCCATAAGTTCCAAAGTCGTACTGAAAACTTATAAAAGTATTGAGGATTTGCTGCGGAGGGTCTATTCGATTGTCCATACGGAAGGAACCAAAATTCTCCCAAGCAGTAAGCTTGGTCTTTACCAACCAAGCATTGCGCCCTGCGCTTAAACCCAAATGAACGCCTCTAACGCGGTTATTCCCTATCTCTAGACCAGTTGCATCCATAGAGATAAAAGGTAGACCTAAGATATTGCCATCGTAGGTCCAACCAGAACGATAAACACCACTTCTGAAGTAATTGTCACGACCAGAATCTCCAAATTCTCCGCTTTGGTCCGTAGTTTGAAAATATTCTAAGACCATTCCCTTGAAGAAACTGGTGTATTCGGTAGTATTGGGGTCAAAGTAAAATCCCCAAATACCATCTGGCAAATTTTTTAATCGCGTTCCGGAACCATCTTCAAAAGGGTGGTGATGATAAAAACGAAAGTTTCCATAAGCCGTTCTGTGGTTTACTTCCAATTCGTAAATTCCAATGTGATTTCCTAAGGCGTTGGCCTGATCGGTATCTGCAGCAGCATCGCCCCCACGTCGAGCAAAAAAAACATCGATAAAATCTGAAAAGCCAGTAGGTTGCTCCCCGCGTTCTGGTGAATTTCCTCCCCATTGCGCATAATGCTGAATTCCAGCTCTAAGGGTACTTCTGGGGCTGATATTGATTATGGCAGCCAATCGCTTGTAATGCAGTCGTGCATCTTCAACAAAACGATCGTCGTTAAGCCAATAATGACCAAGGCCGTAATCTAGAGCTACCCCTTTAAAGATTTTTAAAGCTTGTGGAGCCTCCACAAGGACACCAGGAATAGCTCTTGCATTTCCAGCGATCAGAAAGTTATCTTGCACAGTGCTCAAGCCCTCAAAGCGATCTCGATTGCGTTTTGCACCCACAACCAAAGAAAGCCAAGGCGTATCCAATTGCCCAAAGAACTCATCGCGTTGTAACTCGGTTGGCACTTCATCACGGTAGAACAAACTCGCTTTCCCAGAGAGTCTCCATCCGTTACGCAACACATATTGACCTTCTAACCCACCATGGATCAAGAAATTCGATTCACTGCCAATTGCACCATTGGTATTTGCCTGCATCCAAAAGGGCAGGTTACGCTGGCTACTTCTAAGTAAAGAAAGACCGGCTTCTGCTTTATACTCTAATTGTTGGGCGTGAAGTAAGGATACACTCCCCATTAAAGTCAAGAGGAGTAATAAATACAATTTGGGACTGCGCATGTTAGCTGAATTATTTTTTCTGAAGAATTTCAGGAGTGATCACCTCTGGATGATCAACATCTTGCTCCTTAGCCTTGGACATCTCTTCTTCGCTAAGATCCAGACATTCAAAATCTGAGTTCTTGCTGATGAATTCTGGAACAAGAGATTTCATTTTGGTCACAACACTGTGGTCGTCGTGACGCAAGGCCGCTTCTATGATCTTGTTTATCTTTTTGCTGACAAAATCAAAGTCTTTGATCACGTCGCGAGCAATTAAGATTTTCTCATGATGCGTTGGTAAAGCGTGGCTAGAATCACTTATAAGCTCTTCGTAAAGCTTCTCGCCCGGACGAAGACCAGTTATTTTTATGGCGATATCCTTATCTGGTTCGTAACCCGCAAGTTTGATCATCTTCTTGGCAAGATCCATAATCTTAACAGGCTCTCCCATATCGAAGATATAGATCTCTCCCCCTTTCCCCATGGCTCCGGCTTCCAATACGAGCTGGCAAGCTTCTGGAATGGTCATGAAATAGCGAATGATGTCTGGGTGGGTGATAGTTACAGGACCACCTTTTTCAATTTGTTTTTTAAAGAGCGGCACCACACTACCGTTAGATCCTAATACATTTCCAAATCGGGTAGTTATGAACTTGGTCTCAGAAGCAGTTCCTTCACTGTTCACATAATAGTTTCGCGACTGCACATACATCTCGGCAGCTCTTTTAGAGGCTCCCATGACATTACTTGGATTCACTGCTTTATCGGTAGAAACCATCACAAAACGATTCACCTTGTTTAATACCGCTAGGTCTGCAAGGTTCTTAGTTCCATAAATGTTTGTGATCACTGCCTCCGGAGAGTTGTCCTCCATGAGCGGAACGTGCTTGTACGCCGCCGCATGATAGATCACATCAATATTGTATTTTTTGAAGAACACTCCCAATCGGTTGCGATTGGCTACGTCGCAGATCAAACATTTGATGTTCAAATCCGGATGATTGTTCTGCAGTTCGAGTCTTAAGTTGTGCAATGGAGTCTCCGCCTGATCCAATACCAAGACCAACTTAGGGTTGAAATTGGCCAATTGTCGTACGATCTCGCTTCCGATGGATCCGGCACCGCCCGTTACCAATATGGTTTTATTGCTGAGCTGCTTTATCTTTTCATCGTTGTGTAGAACGATAGGATCTCTTTCTAACAAGTCCTCGATCTGTAGGTTCTTTACCTGATTGGCTACGGATTTATTCTCACTCCAGTCTAGCACAAGTGGCGAATTATACACCTTCATGTCGTGCTCTAAGCAGTCTTCCACTATAGCGAATTTCTGATTGGCAGATAGCTCGCTTCCAGACATGATAACCGCAGTAGCATTGAGTTCTTTGATCTGATCGCTTAACTTGCTTTCTAATTTGATCACCGGTTTACCTAAGATCTGCAGGCGCTTGTTAATGTTTCGCGTGGCCACAAAACCTTGTATTTGGAATCGCTGTGGATGCTCAATGTCTAAAGCAGCCGCAATAGAGATCGCATTCTCATCTATACCAATAATAACGGCTTTTTCCATTTCTTCGCCCATCTGAGCGATCTTAAAGTATTCGAACAACTGCTTTACTGCTAGCCTGAAAAGGAATAAGAATGTGAACGAGAAGAAAAGGTAAAGTACTAATGAAGAGTTCAAGAAGATCTTTTCTCCCTTCATGGCAAGCATAGAATAGTTGAATACCATCAATACCCCAAAGGTACTTGCAGAAGCAAGAAGCAACTTCAAGGCATCCATATAGGAACTGTGTCTAATAAGCCCTGCATAGGTCTTAAAGAGTAACATAAATCCAAAATGAACTCCTACGATCATTAAGACCTGTTGGGTTGCACTGAGTAACTTTAAATATTGAATTTGAAGGTCTTGAAGTACAATTGCTGTCAACACAATAGAACAGACTAAAAGAAAGGTGTCTATAAGCAATACGCACCAGCGCGGTAAATACTTTAAACTTCTAACGTCTAAAGCACTATCGCTTGAGGAAAGTATGATTTGAAGCGCGTTTCGTAATTTTCCTGCCATAGTCGCATGCTATTGCTACTTCATAAACTGAAGTATCGCCTGTTTTATCCGGTCCCTATCAGCATCCGTTAAATTGGAACCAGAAGGCATGCACAATCCTTTTTTAAATAACTCTTCTGCAGTACCATCACCAAAAAATCGGGTTCCTTCAAAAACCGGCTGAAGATGCATTGGTTTCCACAAAGGTCTGCTTTCTATGTTATTTGCTTGCAAAAATATACGTAATTTTTCGTTATTCAACCGATCGTCCGACTTTTTAAAGCGTATAGCGGACAACCAATGATTGCTGTAGGCATCTTCTGTGGATTCTACCAATACATCTACCATGTCCGAATCGGCAAAGATCTCCCGGTAGAATTCGTTGTTTTTTCTTCGGAGTTCAACATGTTTGTCCAACACCTCCATTTGTCCTCTACCTATACCCGCAACTATATTACTCATGCGATAATTATAGCCGATTTCAGAGTGCTGATAATGCGGAGCCTGGTCTCTGGCTTGTGTGGCCCAAAAGACTGTTTTTTCTTTTTGCTGCGGATTGCGACAAACCAATGCCCCACCACCAGATGTTGTAATGATCTTATTACCGTTAAAAGACAAAATGGACAGATCACCAAAGGTTCCGCATTTTCGACCTTTATAGCTAGATCCAAGGGCCTCAGCTGCATCTTCTATTAAAAAGATATCATGCGCCTTACAAATCGCTTCGATCTTATCGATTTGTGCTGGCATGCCATATAAATGAACAACCAATACTGCTTTTGGCTTTACACCAGCAGCTATACGCGATGTTATAGCAGCTTCTAAATGCTCTGGGCTCATATTCCAAGTGGTCGGTTCTGAGTCTACAAATACAGGCTTGGCTCCTTGATATACTATTGGATTGGAAGTTCCACAAAAAGTAAAGGATTGACATAAAACCTCATCGCCGGCAGTTACACCTGCATGCAGTAAGGCCAAATGAATAGCAGCTGTGCCTGAAGAAAGACAGGCCGTGTGATTCCCAGGACCCAAATAATCCTCGATGGCCTTTTCAAAACCATTTACATTCGGCCCTAAAGGTGCAATCCAATTTTGGGCAAAAGCCTCGTCGACGTATTTCTGTTCAGTCCCTCCCATATGCGGAGAGGACAACCAAATTTTAGAAGGTTGGCTCATCAATTATTGTATTTTATTATTCTACCAGGATTTCCAACAACCACAGCGCTATCAGGTATATCCTCTAAAACTACACATCCAGCACCAACGGTAGCCCAAGCACCTATAGAGACCCCAGGAAGAACAATGGCTCCAGCTCCTACTTGGGTACCTTCCCCAACACTTACACGTCCAGTTAAGGTAGCGTTGGGTGAAATATGCACAAAATCTGCAAGTATACAATCGTGTTCGACGACTGCTCCAGTATTTATTATACAATGTTGCCCAACTACTGCATCTGTATTGATAACAGCCCCAGCAAGGACTGCAGTACCCGCACCTATGTTAACTGTCGATTCAACGATGGCACTTGGATGAATTATGCTGAAAAAATCTTGTTCGATTTGCTTCGATATGACACTTCGGCTGCGATTATCTCCTACCCCAATATGAAATTGATCCTCAGGGCCAAACTCGCCCTTACTTAGATCGTGTTGTACCTTGATCTCTCCGAAATCAATTATAGTTTTGTTGTGATCCCAAACCCCGTCCAAGGTTAGACCATTCACCTTCATTAGGTGTGCTATAACTCTTGCCTGATCTGATGCACCAAATAAATGTCTTTTCATGATTCTGGAGATCCTGTAAATTTTTCTATGGTTGGCTTTTCTTTCGGATTTATGTCCTTAGAAGCAAGCACTTTAAAAACCGTTTTAACCAAAATTTTAATATCCAAGCCCATTGAAATGTTTTGCACATACCAACTGTCTAAAGCCAGTTTCTCATCCCAACTAATAGCATTGCGACCATTGACTTGAGCCCATCCAGTGATCCCGGGTTTAACCTCATGGCGCTTCTTTTGAGAACTATTATAAAGCGGGAGGTATTCAGGCAAAAGCGGTCGTGGCCCCACCAAACTCATATCACCATTAATGACATTAAGCAATTGCGGGATCTCATCCAAGGAGGTCTTACGCACAAATTTGCCTATTGGTGTCAGGCGATCAACATCCGGTAGCAGCTCTCCATCGGCATCTTTCTTGTCATTCATCGTTTTGAACTTGAGAATTTTGAATAGGCGTTCCGATTTTCCCGGGCGTATTTGAATAAAAAATGGCTTTCCGTTGTTAGCTATTAAAAGACCTATAGTGAGTACAAAGAAAATGGGTAATAAAACCACAAAGACCAAACTAGCGACTAGGATATCCGCGATCGGTTTTATAAAAAGAACATATACTTTCATTGCACTTGTTCAGTTATAGTCGCATAAGTATGCTCAGGAAGCAAGTTCTCCATATAGTAGGTATAACCTCTTTCACCGAGTTCTTTTGCCATTTCAGGTTGATCAATTAACATTTCGATCTTATTAGCCGCTACTTCTATCTTATCTCTTGTTGTCCAAAAGCCCGCTCCGATTTCATCCTCTAACCAAGTACCAAAATCCGTAACAGGATCTATTACCGCCACTACAGGGATACCCGCATTAAAATAGGTCAGTGACTTTGACGGTAGATTTGGAATGGTAAATCGTTCGTCTAAAGAGATCAATCCAACATCTGCCATTTGCATTAGCTTAAAATACGTTTTTCTAGGAACAAAATCCTTAACAAGGATATTGTCAATATTAGCTTGCGCAATTAATTGTTGCAATTTGGCCGCTTCTGTGCCTCGCCCGACAACATAGATCAAAACTTCGCTTCTGTGAGACAAGGACTTTGCAAGTTCCACTAAATTCTCTACGCGCTGAGGTTTGCCCAAGTTTCCTCCAAAGAACAAAAGAAACTTACCGGTTAATCCCATTTCCTTTTTAAGAGCTACTCTCTGTGAACGGTCAAAATTGTGAGGAGCTTGCCAATTAGGTAATAAATGCAGTTTGTTAGGGTCTACCTCAGGATTGTGGGCTTTTACATAAGCGATATTCCCAGGTGACATGCATCCGATCTTATTAGCCGTAGCGTATAATTTGCGCTCCATTCGTCTAAAGAAACGGTGCATAATTCCTCCATCACTCATAAAGCCAAGATCTACTGCATTCTGCGGGAAAATATCACGCAGTATTAGATATACAGGAGCCTTATACCTTTTCTTTAGGCGCGCTGCAAGCGAAGCGAGCGAAATAGGCGGAGTCGGCATGATGATCAGATCAAATTCAATGCTCTTTGGCAAATGCTTTTTTATAGCACGCTGATAAGCATACGGCATAGTCAAAATGGCTAAGCCTTTTTTTATGTTTCCAACATTCTGATGTTCCGGCACTTTAGCCCTGATCACATGTAAGCCGCCTTCTACGGCGTAACCTATGTCGTCTTCATTATTAGCACAGGCCACTACATAGACCTCATATCCCCGACCTTTAAACTCTTCCATAAGATCAGTATAAAGATTATTCCCAGAACCAATCTTTGGAAAATCAAAGGAAAGATATAGTAACTTCTTGTTCAAAGTTTAGGCTTTTGACCAGACCACTCTGTTGATATAATCGGTGTATGAAATAATAATACGAACCACCTTTTCTGAAACGTTTGGCATGCTGTAATCGGCAACTTGTCTGAAGTTACGCTGCGGATTGCGCTGCTGTAAACTTAAAGCAGCAAGCCCTTGTAGCACACGTTCTGGCTGCAGACCAACCATCATTACAGAAGCTTCTTCCATAGCCTCTGGGCGCTCATGAGCCTCACGAATGTTCAATGCGTGAAAATTCAAGATCGAAGACTCTTCGGAAATTGTACCACTGTCTGATAACACTGCAAAAGAATTAACCTGCAAGGCGTTGTAGTCACTAAAACCAAGAGGCTTTAAAAACTGTATGTTCTTATGTGTTTTGACCTCTTTTGCTTCTAGCATATTGCGTGTACGCGGATGGGTCGAAACAATTACGGGATAGTCGTATTTTTCAGCTATGGTGTTTAGCGAAATAATTAGTCCTTCGAAGTTCTTCGGATTGCTGATGTTCTCTTCGCGGTGGGCTGAAACAACAAAATATTCGTGCTTTTTCAGATCTAAGCGTTGCAAAACATCTGAAGCGGCGATCTTTTCTTGAAACTGATTAAGCACCTCGAACATAGGGCTTCCGGTCTTGATAACACGATCTGGCGAAAGTCCTTCGCGCAGCAGATACTCTCTAGCGATATCACTGTAGGTCAGGTTGATGTCTGCTACGTGATCTACGATTTTTCTGTTGGTCTCCTCCGGTACACGCTGATCAAAACAACGGTTACCAGCTTCCATGTGAAACACAGGGATCTTGCGTTTTTTAGCCGGAATAGCACACAGACAAGAGTTAGTGTCTCCTAAGACCAAAAAGGCATCTGGCTGGATTTCTTCCAATAGCGGGTCTATTCCTATCAAAATACGCCCTACAGTTTCTGTAGCATTCTTTCCTGCTGCACCTAAAAAGTGGTCTGGTTTTCTAATGCCAAGGTCTTCGAAAAAGATCTCGTTGAGTTCGTAGTCGTAGTTTTGTCCAGTGTGAATTAGAATATGATCAATGGCTGGATTTGCATCAAGTGCTTTCATTACGCAAGCAAGCCTGATGATCTCTGGTCTTGTTCCTACTACGGTGACAACTTTTAGCTGCTTCATCTCTGCTGGGTTTTCTGTGGCAAAAATAGGGGTTAATCTTTACAATCCGCAGCAATTAATCTACGGATTCGAAATAGGTATCTGGGTCTTCCGGATCATAAGGTTCGTTGATCCAAAACAAGGTGATCAATTCATCATCGCCAATATTGGTGATATTGTGCGTGTACCAAATGGGCATATCAACATAGGCAGGTTCGTTCCCGTCTAAATAAAACTCATAGACCTTATCCGTATTAACTTTTCTAAGTTTGATACAAGCCTTTCCGCTTATCACTGCGAATCGCTCCACCTTTCTGGTGTGGTAATGATTGCCTCTTGTGATTCCAGGTACCGTTGTGGAATAAGACGACTGCCCTGATGTTCCGGCCCGCATGATCTCTACAAAAGCTCCGCGATTGTCGGTATGCTTTACAAACTTTCTTGGAAAGTAGTCCTTTGGGATGTAAGAGGTGAAGGTGTTAAACAGGTCTTTATCAAAGGCCTCGCTAATGTCTGGAACTTGTCCGTTTTCAACATATGCGGTTTTAAAACCTTCTAATTTTTTTAGCACCTGCCTAACGGACTGCTGTACAGGTGCAGGGATCTTGTGGAAATTCACTCCGGATTCACCGTTGGTGATATGCTCAAAAAAGTGAGCTACAAGATCGTTCACATAGATCAACGAGACCTCGGCGTCTTGATGCACCTCTGGCGTACCGCCATTGTTGAGCAGGTGACAGAAGGTCGCAACAAAGGAATTGTAGAACGGCTTCCCAAAAGGTCCAAATACGTTTGGAATAAGCAATGAGGTAAGGCTTCCCCCGCTAGAGGCAGCCCATTGCTCCAACAACTCACGGCCGTCCTTTTTAGATTGCCCGTAAAGGTTGTCTTGTTCTTCTTGTGTTGAGGAACTGAAAATGATCTTTGGTTTAGAAGCAGTAGCCTCGCAAGCAGCGATCAGCTTTTTAACAAGACCCACATTGGTGTCGTAGATGACCTGCGGATCTTCGTGTCTATTCATGGCTGCAATATGCACAATCACATCGCAGCTCGCTACCCAAGTTGCCAAGCGGTCGGCATCTTCGAACAAAGCGCGCTCAAAAGGAACACGACAGATCTGTTGCTCGTCTTTTGTTCCTAAATAGTTGAATAGGTGTTGCCCGATAAAACCGGCCTGTCCGGTGATCCCAACTCGTTTCATAGGGTTTATTGGTTTGCGATATCTTCTCTGATGAAGTCTAACTTGAGCAACAGTTTCTTCATTCCCTCTACATCCAAGCGCTCGGTATTGTGAGAGTGGTAATCTTCTATCGTACTCATATCAACCTCTCCCTCTGAGAAATAGTTGGCGTAATTCAAATCGCGATTATCTGCAGGAATACGGTAGTAATCGCCAAGATCTTCTGCCTTGATAACCTCCTCGCGTGTTAAAAGAGATTCGTACAATTTCTCTCCGTGACGCGTACCGATCACTTTGATCTCAGAATCACTTTGATATAATTCTTTCACTGCTTGAGCCAAGACCTCTATAGTAGCTGCAGGAGCTTTCTGCACGAACATATCTCCAGGACGCGCATTGTTAAAGGCAAAGAGCACTAGATCTACAGCGTCTTCTAAGGTCATCATAAAGCGAGTCATATTCGGATCGGTCAAAGTAAGCGGTGCACCTTGCTCTATTTGCTCGACAAATAAAGGAATAACAGAACCGCGAGAAGCCATAACATTACCATAGCGAGTTCCACTGATCACAGTATTGCCTGCATTTCTAGACTTGGCAACCAATACTTTTTCCATCATGGCTTTAGAGATTCCCATGGCGTTGATCGGGTAAACAGCTTTGTCTGTACTTAGTACAACCACATTGGCCACATTATTGGTAATAGCGGCTTCTAATACATTTTCGGTACCGAGTACGTTGGTCTTAACAGCTTCCACCGGAAAGAATTCGCAAGATGGCACTTGTTTTAAGGCAGCAGCATGAAACACATAGTCTACCCCACGCATCGCATTTAATACTGCGGTATAATCTCGCACATCTCCAATGTAGAACTTCACCTTCGGATTCGACAGTTTACGTCTGAGGTCGTCTTGCTTCTTTTCATCACGAGAAAAGATTCTGATCTCTGAAAAATGATCAGTATTTAGAAAACGCTCCAAAACTGCGTTTCCGAAAGAACCGGTTCCTCCGGTTATTAATAGTTTTTTACCTTTTAATTGCATAGCTAATTTAAAAACTCTTTAATTCCTTTTAAGGTATCCGATTTTGTCGTCTCGAATACTTCCATATAATAGGCAACTAGTTTGTCTTGTTGTTGGCGATACGTCTTTGCATCGGTATCCATCAAGTCCTCAATACGCTCCTTCCATATTGACACGTCTAAATCTAACAAAGTTCGAGGCACCGCCTTATTAGCTGCAGACCACGGTAGTCCCGTACTTGCCAACACCAACTTTCGGGACTCAATAGCCTCGAAAAAGACATGACAGAAACTCTCTGATTTAGAGGGTATTACAATCAGATCCACCTGCTGTACGTGTTTTGCAAAGGTAGTTTTATTGTAACTATCACAAAACTTTAAGCGAGAAGAAATATCAAGGAGATCTGCCTGTTCTTTTAATCGTTGAATATAGCGCGGCTCTGATTGGGTACCATGGACCTCAAGGACAACATTATCTGGTAAGACTTTCAATAACTCCAGTAAAAACTCAATATTTTTTATAGGCGATATTCGACCAAAATACCCCAGAACAAATTTTTCTTTGTCTCTTGCTGATAGCTGTTCGGATAGAACTTCTCCAGAAACCAAATTGTTGAAGATCACCTGTTGAAAATCATCAAAGATGGCATAACTATCACGAGCTTCCTGTTCGTTAGAATAATGAACATAGTATTTGTGCCCTGCGAGTTTGAGACACCATTTATACAAGCGCAGATAAAGGTGTTTTTTGGTATTCAATGCTCCTTTTAGCAACTGGCCGCGAGGTGATAGAACTACCTTGCGTTTTGGAGTGAATAAAAGCGCTAAAGCTGGTAAAACCGAAAATGAATAACTGTATAGCGTATTGATCCAAATAACCTCAGAAGCGATGAATTGTTGCCTGAGCTCTCCTATCTTAATGCGGTCCTTAAAACTGATGTTCGGATTGTCAAAATCCTTTAAGGCGTCACTGTGAGCATGCCGCATATACTTAGCGATAACTCGATAAGGCGTTTTTTGCTTGTGTAAAAGACTACATACACCTGCCAGTGATTTATTAGGACCTCCAAATTCAGAAATGGGTGGAAAATGCGGTGTTAGTATAGTGATCAACGCCTCGAAATATTTACAAGCTTTTGAGAAACAATCTGCGATGTTCTCCGCAGCAAATTAACAAAGAAAGAACGACTTAAAAAATTATGCAAACCGTAAATACACGCTCCTATAAGCTTCTGCTATGTGTTTGACCTCGTATCGACTCACTTCATTTTTCGCTTGTTGCAGCTGGTTATTATTTATTCCTTTTTCTATAATGCTTTGAACAGCCGATCTAATTTGGTCCGCACTGTTCGGATCTACCAACAGCGCATAAGGAGCAAGAGTTTTCATTGGAAGGCGATCTGAAGTAATAATAGGCAACCCTATTGCCTGTGCCTCAATAAGCGGTAAACCGAAGCCTTCTGCCTGAGAAGCAAAGAATAGAACGTCTGCTTCACAGTAGGCTTGTAATAATTTTTCTTGACTCAAGGCCGATAGTATCCGTGCCTTATCATTGAGCTTATACTGTTTTAAAAGGGTCTTTATGCGTTCGGTATTTGCATGTATGAAAGTATATTCAACATGTAGCCGATGTGTAGCTTCTAAAAGTCTTTCATAATTCTTAAGTGCCTTGTCTCCTATCTGTAGAATGTGTAAAGGTTTATTTGGCCTTGCGGCAGAATTTAATTTCTTACCAGCCTCAATAAAAGAAGGATGCAAGGGATTGTCTATAACCTCTATTTTGTCCTTAGCTTTAGGATACTGATTCACCAGGACCGCTTTAGTAGCCTCTGAAACTACAATGATCTTGTGGCTGAAACGGATGGGAAGCGTATAAAACAACAGACGATAAAGGCCCCAGAAACGCATTTTGGGTTCTTGAAAACGCACGAGATCGTGAATGGTCAAAATACGCCTTGCTCGCGGAAAAGCCAACATCATATAATGACATCCACCAGTAACATGAATACACTTGTAATTTCCCAATAGACTGCCAAACCAGCACCGCAAAAAAGCTCCAAGGTCGTAATTGTAATTCAGCTGGACCTTAATGGGATCTATCTCGTGTTCTGGATGTTTCTTCCAATAGCTGAGCAATTGGTCGTAAATGCTTTCAATGCTGTAATTACCGGGATTTGTCTTGCGATATATAAAATGGATCTTCATGCAGTCTGTCCACTAAGATAATTTTTGTATTCGCTGCAGCAAAGAACTCAATCTGGTTTTAGCCGTTTTTTCTATGCGTTTGAATTGCCAAAAAAGCAAAACAATAAGGCTTAACAGTACCAGTACTAACCAAAACCATGAAGCATTTATTTGATCCAGATAGAAAAAGAATCCTAAAAGTGCTGCAACTAAAGGATTGACCCAAAAGAAACTGGCGTTGTTAACCGGTTGATCCATAGATTTCACATAACATATAGGCAACCAGAGAATACTTGTAATAAACTCTGTCGCAATGAAGGAAATAACTAAACCTTTCACTCCATATGGGTACAGTAGAAAGATTCCCAAGACCAAGATCAAGGCTCTAAGTAAGGTTGTTATAACAACAACTCTTGCTTTATTGATCCCCATTAGGAAAGTATACAATATAGCGCCATAATTTCGCAACAAGGCTGCAACCACTAGACCGAAGAAAAGAATCGGGCGGAATTTAAGTTTACCTCCAGTCCAGATTTCAAAAATGGGTTCTATAAAGAAAATAGACAGTGCAAAGCCAAGAACTAAAAGAGTTCCGGTAAAGGACCAATAATAGCTGAATATTCGCATGAGTTTGTCATAGAACTTATTCGCATAGTGATTTATGAGTTCTGGACCAAGCGGACTCAAAATAACATCACCAACTTTGACACTAAAATTGACAATAGAACGTGTAGCAACAAAAACCGGAAGAAACTCAGTTCCCAGTAAAGGAGATATTATCAGCAAAACCCCGTCACTTACAAAGCGATTCAAAAAGGTAGAAACCATATATGCCGAGGATTTGACAAAATTTTTCAATCCCAAGCTGAGATTTCCATAACTCCACCAAGGAAAATACTCTGGCAATAGCTTTTTGATATAAATCATGATGCCTATAGAATAGAGTGACTTGACAATAAACCATATCCAAGCGAGATCTATTAATGAAATACCAGAGAATGCAGCAGAGGTCAACACTATGAATTCTATTAGTCTTTCAACTAAAGAGAATTGATACGATTTATAGATGTACCCAAAAGGGTTCAGAATTTTAATGAGTAGTCCTCTGTAAGCCCCAATAAGGATACGGTAAAGAAACAACAGTGTTAAGATGGTTGCGATATCTTTGTCTGGCAGATCGGTCTTAATAAAAAACCCAAAAGCCCCAATGGAGTAGATGACCCAGATCACCAACATTTGAAGGACCCCTGCTAATACGTTGACCTTAAATGCTGAGCCCAAAATCCGCTTGGCGGCTAACTTATCGGTATTAACTAGGGAGTTAAAAGCATTCCCCACATATGTATTATGCCCAAATTCAATGACCTGAATAAGGTTGTAGAGTGCATAAATGGCTATCCAACTTCCGTAGGTTGCAGTGTCCCAATAACGAATAAGCAAGGGGATGAGCAATAGCGAATACAGGGTAAACCCCACTGTTTGCAGTGCTTTATAGCTAAAGGATTTACTGAGTTTATCGGTCACGTTCTTTTTTGTATCTATAATTGATCATGCATCTGAGCGAAAAATAGCATAATTCCGAATAAAACAAACCTCTAAATGAACAAACCGCTGTTGGGAATTCGTTACGCGATAAATTTAAACATTTAATCGACCTAGAATTTACCCTCTAATTCAAAATAAGGCTTTAGATGTTGCTCGTAATACGCTCTTAATGCGGTTTCTTCTGTAGCTTCTATAGCTACACTTTTTTTGACTTTGTTAGGGGGAAGTTGCAAAGTCTTTGGCGCTAATTGCAGCCGTTTTTCAATATCATTAAGTACCTGGTGCATGGATTCCATTTGATACACCTTATCTACCATCACTTTTCCGGTAGAATCAGCATAAAGCCGACTACCTTGGATCTTTCGAAAATACTGTTTTTTAGCATAATCTTCTGGGTTGGTACAACGCCCTTGCATTTTTAACCACTGGTAATGCGAACGCACTTTAGAATAGGGTTCGCGTTCTAGGCAAAAGGTAAAATATTCGCTCCAAAGCTTATTACCAACACGTTGCTTTGTCAATTTTGCCGATTGATGATTAGTGTGTTGAGGCAAATGTTGTCGTTTTATAAAGCGCAACCAATCTCCAAGGCTCAAGTCTTTAAAAGACAACTTGAAATTTTGAGCGTTCAGCTTACTGAATTCAAATCTGACTTGCTCGTCATTACCCGATAGCGGTGTCAAAACATCCATAGGACCGCAGATACTACTCAAGGCGATCTCCATAGCCGTACTTGCGGTCTTACGCGTTTTTATAAATATGAATTTATGACGATGAGATATGATCATTGGAAGCGTTTATATCGAATAATTCAATAATCTAAAATCCCGTTCGTATAAACCAGCAACCATCGTCCTGGTCTGCAGGTCGTAAAAATCCATATAAGAGCTATCCCAGGTCTTTTTTAAACTGAGGCGCGTGATCAAGCTTGGAAAACGAAGGAACCATCTCAGACTTTTTGGAGATAACAGCTTGGTGTCCTGGGTTTTATTGTCTCTTTTTAAAGACAAAAGTGGGAGACCCATTGCTTCACAACAATTCGCCCAATCGGTCTGGATCGATTCAAATCTACCAACGAACTGCACTGCCATAGCATCATCTTGTCCAAATAAAAAATCGGTTTGCGGTCGGTAAAACCAATGATCTTCTTTGATTAAGATTTCCAGATAATCTTTAACAAAACTCTTAAAACTGATCAGGGCAGCCAAACCACTGTAACGGTATAGGGAAACAGCCCTATCGAAGGGGTTGCGGACAAATCCGAAACTAAAGCAATTGTCAAATTCTTCTTGAGTCAGATAACCTAAATTGACATACTCTTCTGCGCTCAAATGCGCCAATCTTTTAGGACCTAAATCTGGGTTGTCATTCTTCATTAATAGGAACTCAGGACCGTTTTTAGAACGATCTTTACCTAAATGATCTAACAATGCATTCTCCATGCTTTGTCCTGCAGCCTTTGGCACATGTACAAATACGATATTATCCTTGGGAATCCACATTAGCTTTGATAGGAAAAAGTATTGAAGTCTTCTTGATATACCTGCCTTATCAATGCGCGACTCTCTTCATCTAATACCCTTTGAAAATCTGGTTTGTCCGAAGCTTTTTTGTGAGGTAGGGGTTTGATCCCATAATGCCCCAATATTGCTTGGTAGTGTTGCTGAAGTTGTTCAAAACGAATAAAAGATACAGTATAATTCTGCTTGCTGGAGATCCAGTTCTTTTGTGGCATGAACATGATTTCCCTGTCCCTAAAAGCCGGGTTTTGAGCAATGTGTACTTCGTGAAGCCAGTCCTGAAAAGACAACCCTAATTTCGACAAATTGTTTTGATTGTGCTTTAGGCGATAATAATATTGGGAGACCGTTCTGTCATAAGGATTCCTTACCGCTGTCACCACCGGAGTTTCAAGTGGAAGTTCGGTTTTATACCTCTGCTTCCAAAGCTGCTCGTATTGTTCCAGTGTAAAATGTATAGCCGTAATACCCAGGCCAGCTGCAATTGAGCTACCTCCCGTCCTATTGATATGAATAAATAGCGGTTTCTCACCCTGCGCTATTTGATTTAGATACTTTTTGGTTTCCCTAGAGCGAATCCAAGCAAGATAAACGTGTTGATAGATATACCAATCCTTATAGATCATACTTAAAATAAGACGCTAAAGGTTCAAAAAAGGAGGCATAAGTTTCTTGTTCTCGAGTGGTCAACTCACCCCAATCCAACGGAGCTGGAATCTGCTGGTTGCGCAAAGTCCGTATGAGTTTTGTTTTTATTGAGGGGCCAACGTTGGTCCTAGGAAGTTCAAAATCTGCTGGTACTTCTGGTAAACCGACTGCTGTCAACAAATTGTTTAGCCCAGAAGGGTGGGCCACAACAGCTTCGTATTGAAACCATTGGATGTCAGTTTGAGCAAAATAACTGAGTGTCTTTGCATAATACCAACACAGCTTTTCGAATCGCGTGGCATTATTCCATTGGATAGAGAAATTATCATTGTCTTGAGGCAGCTGGTGCAAACCTTTGTCATCTCTTGTAAAAATAGAACGCTGGAAAACACTTTCAAGATAGGTTTTTGGATGTCTTACCAAATGAGCCACCTGCCAGCCAAAATTATCTCTCAGTTGTTGACCGACAAATCTAAAATAAGGATTCACAGCCACAAAATGCGCTTGATCTTGTGTTGATGCAAAGGCATCTTCTTCTTTTAGGTAATCTTGAGTAATTGTGCGGTATTGATCTTGCTGACTGTAGAACAAAAAAGGAACATCTGTTGAGCGCCTTTCATGAAAACTGCAAACACCGCCAATTTTATCCAAACCTTGATTTAAACTTAAAGTGGCTGTTCTTCCTTGTGAGGTGATCAGCACTTTGTTCATACCGGAGAAGTTGGTCGCATGAGTTCTACAATTTTTCCAATTTGATTGCTCACAACGGGTTCTGTTTTTGGCAGCTCTTCGTTCAAGGTTCTTTCGAAAGCCTTGAAGATTGCCTGACTATCGAGCGGATCAAAACTTACCGAAGGCTTTAAGACTTCATAAGTATAATCTAGGTTGGCAGCTAAGACTTTTAGATCGAATTGCATTGATTCCACCAAACCAAGAGGCAGGCATTCTGCCAAAGAAGGGAAAATCATATACTGAGCAGCTGCATAATGAGAACTTAACTCATCATGAGAAATGTAGCCAATGTTCTTGATAGGTATACCCTGCTCTTGCAAGCCTTGGATTTGCTCGTATACATCCGGAAAAAATTCTGGTATGGTAACGATAAGCTCTCCCTTACCGTACTTCTGGTAAAATTGCTTAAAGGCTTCTAATAACCTTGGATGATTCTTATGCTCAGCTCCACTACTCACATAGATAAAAGTATTCTCAACTGCTTTGATACTCGGATCTGGTTCGGGTAAGGATGGATAGAATGGCATGGTCCACACCTTGCTCTCTTTTAGATTATACCGTTTGATCAAGCCTTTTTTTATGGTCGGTGTTTGAACCAAGAAATAGTTCGTATTGTTGATCAGGCCACCGAGAATCCTTGATTTAAGCTTTAGCATTAAACGCTGACGAAGCCCAACGTTCTCTGGCACTTTCAGGTAAAGTGATTGGTGGAAGAAAGTATATACATCTGCTTTACATTTTACCGACGGGGGTAAATTTCCAAAGCACAATATTTTTTCAAAACGATCTTTGTGCTTTTTGTAAAAGCGATGACGCTTCAACAGGCTTGCTGGCATATACATGCAACGGTCTGCAGCCAGCTCTGGGTATTCGTTCTCTAAACGCGCATCGAGCAAATAGAAACAATCCAAATGCTCTGACTCAAAGACCTCGATCAGGTAATCTAAGAGCACTTTGCCTCCACTTTGATTGATGTAAATGGCGTCCAGAAGAATCATTCTAAAATATTTGATTTGCGATATAACCTTAGCGCAAAAATAAGTAATTAAGCCTCATTACCTAGTCTCGCCTTTAAATAAACACGATGATCAAGTCCGCTTATGCGAAAGAAAATAATCCAAATGCGACTTGGGCCAGTCTGCTTCAAGATGCCTTCTGTTCAAGACCTTTTTATCCCGACTGAAATAATGCTTGAAATCTGTACCGCTATAGATGTACTTGTGGTAATTCATTGCGATTTTCAAGGCGTTATCGGGAAAATGCTGCATACCACCATAGGTCCAGGCAAAATGCTCACATTGATAGTTTAATTTTTGCTCCAAGATCTGCTTGTTCTCGCGCAACTGAAAGTCTATCTCATTATCGTCCAATTCGGCCAGATTAAAGTGATCTAAGGTATGGGAACCTATTAAATGTCCCCGCTGGTGTAAAGATTTAATCTGTTCCCAGTTCATCGGTTTTTTGGTAAAGGTTACTACGCGCTCATTGAAACCCTCTTGGTATTCCATATCCGATTCGGGATAATTCGCATTGATAAAGAAGGTTCCTCGTGTATTAAAAGCTTCTAAGGCAGGAGCGATATAATCATAGCACTCTTCAAAGCCATCGTCATAGGTAAAGGTCATATACACGGCATCGTCGGTTTGTTTATCCTTTATCTTATTCACTGCTTCTGGCAGACTGATAAATGTCGCAAACTGATTCAGATGTGCAAGAAATTCATGCATGATCCTCGCATTTTCTTGTCCAGGAGTAGCGGGAGTAACATGATGACTGTTTATGATATGTACCCCTTTAACAGGTTGTCTGAGCGTTCCAAAGACTCTTAAATAAACATCGCGAATAAGTGCTCTCATAATTTTTTTGTGCTAAATAGAGTAAAGCATTATGCTAGTTCTAGGCCACTTGGTTTACTACTTCAGCTTTATTTTCGGATTGATAGAAAAACTTTTTTAGAATAAAGAACAAGGCCAAAATACCAATAAATGACATCAGTGAGGTTACGGGAGAACGCACAAAGAAGAATATCATTGGATAGAACATTGCTCCAATGACCAAGTCTAAGGACTTAGATCGGGTACATCTTATAAAGAAGTTCTCACTTGATTTGAGCGCCCATCCAATCAGAAATATTACTATTAAACTAAAGTAGCCAAAGTCTACAAAGAGCTCCCCAGTAAAACCTAGAGAAGCACTGTGATTTTCACTCACTACTTGAACCTTGCGAATAAACCAATAACCTAACATAGTAGGTTTGTCGGGCCAAATTGCCCTCGGCACCCAAAAGTATAATATAAAACTACTGGCTTTTCCATATTGATGCTTTACTGTCGGATCTTCATAATACTTCAATAATTTGGTGGTGATATCTACAACCAACTCATTACTGCCGAAAGCTCCAACTTTTTGAGGTAAGGTCCTTTTGGAATCGTCCAAACTAATGTTAACCGTACCTTGAGGATTCAAGCCAGTTCGGGATTGTTTCATCATAATACTAGTCAACAAGAACATTATCGCTCCAAGACCCAAAAAAACGTAATTCTTAGTGCTCAATTTAGTGCTGCGCAGAGACAGTCCTACTATGACTAAGCCCAAAACAGAGAAAAGTAAATGGAAACGTGTTCCGATTAGAAACAGCAAAAACCAAATTGGTATAGATAGCAATAAAGGCCAAACCAAATTAGGTTTTTTGAGTTTCATGAAATAATAGGCATAAGTAGCAGGCAGTACATAAGCCAAAGAACTGATTATAGAATCCACAAAGCCACCGCCTGACTCGCTCACGGCAAAGGCCCGGCCGAACACATAAGACTTTATAGCAAAAGGAAATGTATTGACTACGTAAAGGACGGTAAGCCCGATCATAAAAAACAAGGCAGATTTCCTGAGTTTATTATGTGTGTTCTCTGTTTCGCCCTGTTTCCCAATTACTTGTTTACTATTACTAAAATAACCTAGGATGACCATATTATTTGCGAGCAAAAAGAACTGCGAAGTGGTCAAAATATTCTCATAGTAGGCTAAGTATGCAGAGGTATTTATCTCTGATAGAATTATGAAAATAAAGGCCGACACCCACACATGTAACAGGTTAATTTTACGCACTCTAAGAACATCAACGGCCAGAAATAAGGTCAATACATAAAAATATACATGCCCAAGCTGCAAATAATCGTGCTCTAGTAATGTATAGATAGAAAGAACTATAACACTAAACCATATGAAGATTCTTTCTGCGATAAACCCTCTTATTAATAGGTGTGAAAATTAATTGCCGACAATTCTAATTTGTTCATATCCGGATTAATATTCTCATCCAGAATTTTATAGCAGACATTAGCTTTATTCGGCACCTTGATAAAGCCAAGTTTTTTTAATAAACCGCGTAACACACTATTTACAGAGCTTGGATAACTAATAAGATCTGCTTTGGTCTGAGTCTTAAAATAACGCAACATTGCACGCATGGATTTCTTGGACAGCTCGGGCGAATTGAACACTAAAATTTGTAGTTCTGTCAGCTCGGCCCGCTTGCCCAGTCTACCTACGGCAAAGGTATCATTCTCATTGTAAACCAGATAATGAGCATTTGGAAAACTGAAAAATCTATAGTTGATGTAATCTGCCGTTACAACAGGCTCATGGCTCGCTTTATACTTGTAATTGAATTGCTTCGGAAATTGATCCTTGATGACTTCCAAATTGCTGGCAAGCGGCACAAAGGGGGTTCGGATCTTTGAAAAGTTTCGAAGCAGATTAAAACTCAATCGTGGACGTAGATAATAAGCGCTAATGGGTAAAGGCTGCCAATTCTTCTTAATGAAACCTCTTAGACTTTGCGAATTAGGAAAGTTCAGCATGATCTTGACCCCTTGTCGCTTCACTTCTTCTTCTGCGAACTTAATAAGCTTTGAAAATAAGCCTCGCCCCTGAAAGGCGGGATCTACAAAGGTTTCAAAAGAGAGTACTCCTTCGTACTTCTCTCCATCGATCTGAAATGGTTGTTTCCCATATGCCACGCAGCCCACCAGCTCGGTCTTAGTGGCAACACAGGCTAGAATGGAGTCTCCATAAGGATTAGCAAAGAATTTCCAATAAAACCAATCGCGAGATCGTTTCTCGTGTTTATGGGCCTTGCTTGCCTTGATCAGAAAGTCATCTACGAAATGATCGTGTTGCTTCGGATCAAAAATAAAATAGTCCAATCTCTCAGGCGTTGCTTGCATTGTAATTATAGCGCTAGTGTTTATTGGGATTACTACGAATTTACGACAAGTCCGTTCAAATCCGAATGAATTTTGTCAACTGCCTTAATCTAAACCAAATGTTTTCTCGCAAATCCGGAGAAATCAATTGATATTGCCTAAAAAGGAAGCCAGCCACCAAAACAATTGTAATTCCACTCAAGACAAAATATCCTTCAATATAAAATAAGAAATAGAGCCCTACTAATAAGGCTGTTACAAGATTGGTAAAGAAATTAAATCGATCTACTCCGCGGATATTAAATAGACGTAAAGAAAATACCGGCAACCACAAGCTCACCACTGCAAATTCTGCGATGAACATAGAGAATAAAATGGCCATAATATCATACTCCGACAAAAGAAAGGTTAATCCGTAAATGACAACTATTCGAATAATCGTGGTCCAAAGAATTACACTTGTCTTGTTGATACTAGTAAAGAACACTACCAAGACCTTACCGTAATTCTTTACTAAGAAAATAAAAGCCAAGAAACAATAGAGCTCTATATTGAACTCCAGTTTGCCACTTGTCCAAACAGCAAACAACCAATCCATAAAGAAAAGCGAACTGACAAATCCGATTATCAATAAGAAGCTCGAGAAGAACCAATAGGCTCTAAAAATATTCTTTATCAATTCTGTTTTGGCCTGACTGAAAAGGTTGATCATTTCTGGCGCTAGTGGAGTTAAGAAGAAATCAGAAAGCTTTAGACCAAAATTCACTATCGTGCGGGTAGCCGTGAATAGCGGCAAGAAGGTGGTTCCAACAAACGCACTAACAAGCAAGACAATACCATCGTTACCCAAGCGATCTAAGAAGTTACTCAAAGCAAAACTAAAAGAGGCTTTCATATCTCGCAAGCCTGTCTTAAAATCCCCGTGTTTCCACCAAGGAAAGAACTCAGGCAGCATTCGTTTTAGGTCATACAACATAAAAAGAGACATGACGGTCTTTACGGCAAACCACAGCAGCGCCAATTCTATGAGAGTCATCTTGCTGTAGGCTGCAATCACCAAAATGCAAAACTCTATTATGGTCTCTATTATGGCGTGTTGAAACATTTTGTAAATCAAGCCAAATGGGTTTAAGACCTTTTGAATTAGATTTCTAAAGGACCCTAAAACAAAGCGATAAGCAAAAAGAATCAACAATACATGTACTACCTCTTGTTGGTCAATATTATCATCTAAGAAAAAGCTCATCAAGTTTAGCTTATAGATAAGCAGTACAGTAAGTGGTTGTAAGGCAGCGACAATAAAATTTGCCTTAACTGCAGAACCTAGAACGTGCTTTGCTTTGAGCGCATCTGTATGAACGATCCGATTGATCTCGTTGCCCACAAAAGTGCTATGTCCTAGTTCAAAAACCTTGATCAGGTTGAATACCACATATAATGCAATCCAAATTCCGTAGACCTCTAAATCCCAAAACTTGAGAAGCGCCGGAATAAGTAGTAAGTTATACGTCATCAGTACCCCGATGTGTATAGCCTTATACAGGAACGACTTCTCTAATTTTTTAGACATTTGCTTACTTAGATTTCACCCAGTAGTCGTATAGATCGCAGGCCTCTTTGTACATTTTCGTCTCTTTGAGTGCGTCCATTTCTTCCACGAATTTCTTCTTTATAGCTTCGCGGTGTGGTGAAGGAGATAAGTGCGTGTCAGATATACTAAAAACAGTTTGAACATTTTCATCCGTATGCTCAAAAGGAATGAAGTTTACGCCATACATATCATTGAGCGACTCCATCACCTTGCCATAGTCTGTAGAGACCTCTTTAAAGCTCGCTAATAGAAACTGGCCTTTATAGGGCTTCAAATTCTTGTAAAAAACAATATAGTCTTCCAGATACCAAGAAATATCTGTACTCTTAACAAACTGCTCGTAACTGGTCAGATCGCTCACCATGGCGGCATAAGAAATAACGCAATCATAGGGGTGACGAATCATAACCATGGTAGGAACTTTGTAACGTATTCCCAGTATGACTTGAGAATAGACATGTAAGTGAGTCGCTATCTTATAGGTATCTGTACCATTGGCAAACTTGAATGCCTTAGTACCAAAACTATTTGCCGATCTTGGATAACCTTCAATAAGAATATCTGAATCCGGAGATATGATCTGGCTGTAATTGGGCTGATCCCTATACCTTCTGAGTTGGATCTGCCGGTAGAGCTCAGGCCATTTCTGTAAAAGGTACTTTAGCTTGTGTTGCAATAGGTAATTTTTGTAATACCTAAGGGGTTTCATAAGTTCAGATTTAGTAATGAAAGAATAACGCTATAAGATCATCCCTGCAGCCACGGTTTCGTGGGTGGCATCGTCTATCAATACAAAGCTTCCGGTAATGCGGTTATCGCGATACTCGTCTATAAGCACGGGTTTTGTCGTTCTAATGGTCACACGGCCTATATCGTTCATCTTGAATTCAAGATCCTCTTCTTCTCTGTTGTAAGTATTGATGTCGATCTTGTACAACACATTCTTTATCATCGCCTTAGGCTCATTAGAAGTATGCATCAAGGTATACTTAGCACGTGGACGAGCTGGATTATTGTGCAACCAACAAAGCATAGCGTCGAATTCTTGTGTAGATTCTGGCTTGTTATTGGTCTTTACGATCATATCTCCGCGACTCACGTCGATATCGTCTTCTAAAGTAATGGTCACAGACATGGGTGCAAAAGCCTCTTCCACTTCTCCATCGAAAGTATCTATACTCTTTATCGTAGAGGTGAATCCCGACGGCATTACAGTTACCTCATCGCCAGGACGTAAAATACCACTGGCCACTCGACCTGCATATCCGCGGTAGTCTATGAATCCTTCACGCTGCGGACGGATAACTGTCTGAACCGGAAAACGCGCATCGATCTTGTTAAGATCGCTCGAAATATGCATATTCTCCAGTACGTGAAGCAAGGGTGCCCCTTTGTACCAATCCATATGTTCGCTGCGATTCACCACATTGTCTCCGTTCAGTGCACTGATCGGAATAAAACGGATATCCTTTACCAACAGCTTAGAAGAGAACTCTTCGAACTGTGCAATGATCTTGGTAAAGACCTCTTCCTGGTAGTCTACCAAGTCCATTTTGTTCACACAAACGATCACGTGAGGGATCTGTAGTAAAGAGGCGATAAACGCGTGTCTTTTTGTTTGTTCTATAACTCCGTGACGCGCATCGATCAAGATCAAAGCAGCATTGGCCGTAGATGCTCCAGTAACCATGTTTCTGGTGTACTGAATGTGTCCAGGGGTATCTGCAATGATGAATTTGCGTTTAGGGGTAGTGAAATAGCGGTAGGCTACGTCAATTGTGATCCCTTGTTCACGCTCATCGCGCAGACCATCGGTAAATAAGGCCAAATCAACACCTTCGTGTCCTTTGCGTTTACTGGTGTGAGAAACGGCTTCGAGCTGATCCTCAAAAATGGCTTTACTATCGTATAAGAGACGTCCAATGAGGGTACTTTTTCCATCATCGACACTTCCGGCTGTTGTAAATCTTAACAGTTGATTGTTGCTGATCTCCATAAATCCTTATTGATTAAAAGTAACCTTGACGTTTGCGATCTTCCATAGCAGTCTCACTGCGTTTATCGTCGGAACGATTTCCGCGTTCAGTCTGCTTCATGGCAGATACCTCCATAGCGATCTTTTCTACCGTATCTGCATCAGACTCAATACCACCGGTAATTGTTATATCACCTAGCGTACGGAAACGGATCTTCTTGGTCTCGACCTTCTCGCCCTCTTCTAGCTTTAAGAATTCAGAAACAGGGATCCATGAATTGCTTCTCCAAACCACTTTACGCTCGTGCGCAAAATACAAGGACGGGATCTTGATGTTCTCGCGTTGAATGTAGTTCCAAACGTCCATTTCTGTCCAGTTACTGATAGGGAAGGCTCTAAAATGCTCCCCTTCAAAATGTCTTCCGTTGAGAATATTCCACAATTCCGGACGCTGGTTCTTTGGGTCCCACTGGCCAAAGTCATCGCGATGTGAAAAGAAACGCTCTTTAGCTCTAGCCTTTTCCTCATCGCGTCGCCCTCCGCCGATAGCACAGTCAACTTTATGAGATTCAATAGCATCTAATAGCGTTGTGATCTGCAAGGCATTACGCGTAGCGTTCTTTCCGCGTTCCTCTACCACTCTACCCTGATCGATAGATTCCTGCACAGAACCGACCAAAAGTTGGGCTCCGATCTCTTTTACCAGATCATCTCTAAACTGAATGGTCTCTGGGAAATTATGACCGGTGTCCACGTGCATCAAAGGAAACGGTACAGGTGCTGGATAAAAGGCCTTTTTAGCCAAATGGGTCACCACTATGGAGTCTTTTCCTCCAGAAAAAAGGATGACCGGATTTTGAAACTGTGCCCATACTTCTCTTAAGATAAAGATGGCCTCAGATTCTAATTCGTCGAGGTAGTTTAAATAGTACTTGCTCATGCTAGTTCTTAAGTTCTAACTTGACACGTATTGCAGTTACAATCTGTGCCGTAGATTCTTCTATATTTGATTGGGTCGTGTCTATTCGGATGTCCGGTTGCTCCGGAGCCTCGTAAGGGGCGTTGATCCCAGTGAAATCCTTGATCAAACCTTGTCTCGCTTTAGCGTAAAGACCTTTAACGTCACGACGTTCACACTCCTCCAAAGGGGTGTCTACAAAAATCTCGACAAAGTTAAAATCTTTAACCACACTTTTCACCATTTCGCGGTCCTTTTTATAAGGAGACACAAAGGCTGCCAAGACCACAGTCCCAGAATCTACAAAAAGGTTGGCGATCTCTGCAATGCGCCTGATGTTCTCACTGCGATCTTCTGGGGCAAAACTGAGATCTTTATTGATACCGCTACGGATGTTATCTCCATCTAAAATATAGGTGTGAACGCCCATGCGGTGTAACTCTTCTTCTACGGCATTAGCAACCGTAGATTTACCAGAACCCGAAAGACCTGTAAACCAAAGCAGCATACCTTTATGCCCTTTAAGTGCTTCGCGCTCTTTTTGGCCGATCCCGAAATTATGTGGAACGATATTCTCTTGCATAATTATTTAATGCGTTTTTGTAGATACTGACGTATTCTTCCCAAAGGCAATTTTAACCAAAGTCTTTCGTGGAAATAATAAAGTACAAATTTAGTAAACAACTCAGTGAGTGCAATATACAAGGCTATAGTGTCGAATTCATTTAAAACAGCACCAGCAATGATAAAAGTAGTAGTCGTGGCTACCACACGCCACGATATGGTCTTCATCAGGGTGCGTTTTTTGGTAATACGCTGCCCAAAGAGGATCTTTTGCCAGATACGCTCGTGAACATAAAAGATACCTAGCTTTAAGAAAAACTCTATAAAGCCGATCTTTAATCCATCTTCCAGACTGCATTCACCAGCTAAACAAGTAACCAACAAAACCACCAAAATTGTGTCGGTTGTGGCTATGATACGCCAAGTAATACCTTTTAAAAGGCTACGGTAATGTGATTCTTGTTTGTAATTGGTCATGACCTATAGTTCCTTGGTGACCAAAAACCATGGGTTAAGAAGATCTTCCTTGTTATAACGCATAGGACTATTGGATGGCAAAGCAACAACATGAACGCCAACAGCTTCGCAAATGGCTTGGCCTGCAGCCGTATCCCATTCCATGGTTGGTGCAAATCTTGGGTAAACATCTGCTTTGCCTTCGGCAACCAGACAAAACTTAAGAGAGCTACCTTTAGAAACTATCTCCTTTTCTTTTAAGGTGGTCAAGTCTTCAATGAAATCCTTGGTCTCTTCATTCAAATGCGATCGAGAACCAACGATTCTCATTAATTTATGATCTGAATCTGGCGAGATCTCCTGGGCTAGTGCTAACAGCTCCTCTACAGAAGTATAGGTTTCAGGAACCATAACCTTTTTGGCCCATTCACCATCAACATCGGCAAAATAAAGAGCTTTGGTGTGCGGTGCATATATCACCCCGAATTTTGGTCTACCTAGATAGACCATAGCAATATTGACAGTAAACTCACCATTGCGCTTTATAAACTCCTTGGTGCCGTCTAAAGGATCAACTATCCAGCAGTTCTGCCAATCTTTCCGATCCGCATAATCGATTTGCTTGTTCTCTTCACTTATAATTGGGATAGCAGTGGGTTCCAAATAACTATTTATAATAGCATTGGCCTTTTGATCTGCCTCGGTAAGTGGAGAATTATCGGCTTTGATTTCAACTTCGAAGGGCCGCTGATAAATTTCATTAATAGCATTTCCAGCTTCTAAGGCCGCCTTTATTGCGGTTATATAATGATCTTGCATCAAGTAGCTTTTAAGATTTTGGGCTGCTGAGGTATCTGGCCTTTATTTCTGGCCAATACAATTTGCTAATTATTACTGCCGAGCTGAAAAGGAACCCAAAGAACAAATAGATAAAAATGATCAAGGCCTTATTTGGGCCAGCTGGTTCCAAGGGAACTGTGACCGGCTTTAACACAGTAAAAATTGGGGTGTCGCGTTTTACCTGTAATTTGGCAGACTCCAATTGGCTTGCTAGCTGAGAATAAACATTATAAGCCAATTCATTCTCGGTGCGCAACACTTCATAGCGATTCTCTGTCACCGATGAAATGTAATTCTTATTTCTATCTCTAAAGCTTCCGAAACGGTCCCGGGTTTCTTTATAAACAGAATCAGCTTCTTGAACACGCTTTTCTAAATAAGCCAATTCGTCTTTCGCCTTAGAAATATTAAGTTCAATGATATACTCCTGAAGTAACTCCTGAACGTTTTTGGTAAGCTGTGCCGCTGGCAAAGCATCTGGCATTATCGCTTGGATCTCGATATAACCTTCTACTTCATTGAACGCCACAGTGACATTCTCCTCTAAATAATCGAAATACTTCTTTTCATCCTTGGAATAACTAAACAGCGATGAATCTGCTTGAATCGATACATTTCCATCCTCTGATTTGAACAAGCCCACTATTTTAGAAGGGAGGCCTAAGGTGTATTCCTTGGCGTAATCTCCAGGACCCTTGAGTCGCGCATTGTTCAGATAGTTCTTAATTGTCTCACTGTCTCCACTCCCTTTATTGACCGAGGTGTTGAGAATTTGTCTTCTAAACGGATTGCTCTTTGCAACCACAGGGTACAGGGTCGGATAGATCTCATTCTTGTTCTCTCCACCGATATCAATACCTACTAGGCGCGCAAAGCCACCCAATTTCTTACCCAATCCCTGAGGTGAACTAACCTGAGGGAGAATGACGGTTTTAGAAATATATTTTTTGGGTGTGAACAATGCCACCACTAAGCCTAAAAGCAGAAAGATGAAAAGTACCTTCAGTATAAAAAAACGCTTAGACCAAAAGGTCTGTATGATTTGATCGTTGTTTATCATATACTCTTCAATTTAACGCAATAAGCGCTCTACCAACAATCCAATTGTAACAAGCCCTGTTGTGATTCCAACTCCTTCTTGAACGCTTAATGAACTTCGCTGAGGGCGGGTTGGAACCAATATCACAGCTCCTGGTCTGATTTTAGGATAAGATCTAAAGAATAAGAAATTCTTAGTAGAGGCTATATCACCGTTGGCATAAATAACATAGGTCTTACCTTTTTTAGCATTATTTGAAAAACCTCCGGATTTGTTAATGTAGTCTAAGACCGTGTAGTTATCGTCAAAGCGCACCATGGATGGGACCAATACCTCCCCTTCTATTTTTATGGTTTCTTTGGTAGAAGGAATTATCAAAACATCACCATCTTCGAGAATAAGGTCGTATTTGGAACCACGTCCACCCTCTTGGAGAATTCGACTTAGGTCAATTCCAACTTTAAATGATTCCTGATTATTTAGATTTGAATCGGTAGCCACGGCTGTTGAGTCGTTCAAATTATTGATCACTGTGTTTTGAATGTCTGCCTTGTAGTAGGGATTCTTGCGAACCAATGAGGCTCCTGCAACATAAGCGTAATCTGAAATTCCGCCAGCGCGGTCTATAAGATCAGAAATACGCTGATTCTTTTCTGTTAACAAATAAGTGCCAGCCAGATTGATCTCTCCATTGATCTCAACTCGCTTTTGGTCATTATAGCCTCTGAGATAACGTACCGATACCCTATCGTTAGGCTCCAGAATAAAATTTGAGTCTCCGCTCAATAATAAATCCCCTTCTGTAGAAACTGAAATACTCTCGGCCAAGGTTTCAAAAGAATCGTCTTTTATCCTTCTAAATACATCTACAATTTTTGGGTTTGCGCTCGGACTAAAACCATCTGCCATCAGAATAAAATCCTCTAACGAAAGGTTTTCAATGAAAGGAATACTGATCGGATTGTTAACCGCTCCCTCTATGGTAAGGATAGACTGCTCTTGAAGATCGTATTTGTTGTAAATATAGATTTCGTCATAAGGTTGTAGCGCAATGTCTTGAGCCCCACTTATAATCTCACGCAAGGAAAACGAACGTGAGCTTTTTTCTATCCCATCTTCGGAACTGATAATAATGGCTCTATCTAAAAAGGCCTGATCGTTCAAACCACTAGCTTTTTCAATGAGGTCAGACAACTGCAGATCTTTGCTATACGGATAAATACCTGGACGATATACAGCACCACTAATGCTCACCGCATTTTCAAATTTGTCAATTACTTCTTTCACCCTAATCAGATCACCGTCCTTAGGTTGCTCAGATGTGAATGTAGCCTTAGTGACCTCAACAACCTTGCGGCGGTCATCCTCTATGCGATTCACTAAAACCATGTCTTTATACGCCGTGCTTTTGAACCCTGAGGTGAATCGAAACAGGTCTGCAAAGGTCTCTCCAGATCTCAGTTCAAAAATACCGCTTCGCTTGACAGGTCCTTGAACAGTGACTTGACTTTCGTAAGGGGCTACCAAGATTATATCTCCATCTCGTAGGTTGAGATTACCTTCTTCAGAACCGTTGAGCAGATAGCCGTACACATCAAAGGTGGCCAGAGGTTTTCCGGAACGGATCAATTGTATGTTTCTAAAAGTTCCTTCTCGAGTTGGACCTCCACTAGCGTATAGGCCATTAAGGACTGTAGATAAGGCACTTAAGGAGTAAGTTCCCGGAACCTTTACCTCGCCAATTATATTCACTTGTACGGTTCGAACTTTTACAATAGCTACGTCTACTCCAACGAAATACGGACTCGAACTGGGAGCTCCGATACCCGCGTAAATCCTGCGTAACGAACTCTTTATCTTTTTCGTAGCATCGGATATGGTGACACCACTGACATAGATAGGGCCAAGATTCGGAATACGGACTGCCCCTTCTCTATCAACCGGTACATAATAGGTGTTCTCTGCTGCCCCCCAAACCCCAATTGCCAATTCGTCTCCAGGGCCTAAAACATAAGTTTCTGGAGTCGCTAAATTCAAATTTGGGCTAAAGGAAATGGTACTGTTCATAAAAAAGGAAAACCCGAACAAAGAGTCTTTTGCCGTCCCAACAGGTGCATTAAAACCGTCTAGATAGGCAGGTGGCTCATCCACGATCGCTAAAGGGTTTACAGGAGAAGTGTTCCCGCTTGAATTTTCACCTACTAGACCACGCAAGCGCTGTTCTAAAAGCCCGATCTGTTGATCTGTCAAGCCTCTGGCCAAAGCCATGGCTTTGATCTGTTCAATAGTATACCCTTGCTTTTGAGCTTGCTGCCAAAACTCCATCAGCTCACTGTCTGACATACTCATCAGTTTGGTCTGATCTGTAATAGGGTTGCTTTGAGCTAAAGTTTGAGGCACACCCGCTCCAAGGGTAAAAAGAAGGGCTAGAACAAGTAATTTGGTGCCGCTGGAAATAATTGGAATTCTAATCATCTTTTATTATCCGAATAATCTCTAAACACAAGGTTTAAAGTATGCGGCAAATATATAAAATATAGCCAAGAACCCTAGTAATAAGCAGAAGTCTTTAGCTACTTAACGACTTTGGACGATTGTGGATTTACCCAGCTTCTTCGTAACTTTACAAAGTGTTGAGAACTTTCAAATTACTACCCCTAGTACTTGTTTTACTACCGAGCTTGTCTTGGTCTCAATTAACTGTTGTTTCTGAACTCCCACGGGAAGTAGAAGAATCCAGTGGATTGGCCTTCATGCAAAGCCAACTTTTTACTCATAATGACAGTGGTAATCGTGATATTCTATATGGATTAGACCCTGATAAGGGACAGCTTACAATTAAGCTATTTCCTGAAGATATTTATAATGAAGATTGGGAAGATCTTGCCATCGGTAGTGATGGAACACTCTACATTGCAGATGTAGGGAACAATGATTTTAGCAGAAAAACGCTCAAAGTATATGGGCTAAAATTAACAGATCAGCAAGTGCAGACCAGCACTGTTACTACCATTAGGTTTCCAGAGGAGTATTGCTCTAAAAAGGGCAAGATCCGCTTTGACATTGAAGCCTTGGTGCATATTGAGGGGAAATTCTATTTATTCACCAAGACCTATAGAAACAAGTTCAAGGACTACACCGAAGTGTTTGAGGTCAATGCAGTGTCAGGCCAGCAGCTAGCGCGCTATTGTGGCAAGATTCCACTTTGTGGGAAAGAAAAGAATTGTAAAATTACCGGAGCAGCCTTTGAACACAGTAGCGGCCAACTCGCCTTGTTGAGTCACAAGAACTTATGGCTCATTGAAGATTTTGACCCTGATCGACTAGATAAGATTAGCTTGCGTCGCTATGAATTCGACGATGAATCTCAAAAAGAGGGTGTCACCTTTAGAGATCAAAACAACCTCTATATCAGCGAAGAACGCAACAAGGGCGAACAACGGCTTTTCTTGCTACAAATCCGCTAGAAAGTCATTTATAGTGAGAAACCAAAACCAAAAGAGAATCGCAGGCCGTCATCGCTATTAAAGAGACCGAATTGTCCGGATATTGCATCGACAGCTGTGAGTAGTAATCCGCCACCAACACTGTCGTGCCAGGTATTCGAGTCTTCGCCATCCAGCCAAACACGCCCAATGTCATAGCCTCCAAAAACCCCGAGTTTTAAGGGTAACAATCCTGTTTTGAATTTTGCGAGTTGCAACCGCAGATCTGTACTTAAGGCCAGAGCACTCTCTCCTGTAAAACGTTGTAATCTATACCCCCTTAGCCCTGTGTTGGCTCCTAAGACCGCGCCTTGATAGAATTCAAAGTTGTCTCCAATATTAAAATGGCCTTGAACCTGAGTCCGTAAAACAAGGGTTCTAGCACCAATTATAGCACTAAAGAATTCCAAGTTCGGCTTTATAAAGGCATAGTTCCTGTCGGATTCTTTCAGATTCGCAGTAGCACCAACATCCAGATTAAAAAACAAGCCTCTTGTCGGATACGCTCTATTATCTGCGCCTACATAATTATATCTCAATAGCAAGGTCCCAAAAGTCTTAGCATCGGTAAGTATGGGATCGTCTGCCGCAAAAAACTGCGTTACAAATCGATCGGCATTGGGCTCAACCTCAATGCGTTCGAACTGCAAATTCGCACCAAAGGAACTGCCCGCATCACCATTCTTCTGCACCCCTAAAGACCCCATCAGAATACCAGTCCTTACTCGATTGAAATCTAGTCCTAGATCATCGTCAAAATTGGCGGTCTCGTTTCCGAAGCCAAAGAAATTCAAGGCAAAATTCTCAGAGGTAACCCGCAAGCCTGCCACCAGATCCCAATTACCGAAGGTATTGGCAAAATTGCCTTGATACTTAAAATCAAAGCCGTCTGTAGCAAAGAAGTAACCCGCACTGAGTACGTGTTTGCGGTGGTAAGGGTCATTCTTAAACCCTTTTACGGTATAGGTGTTGGTAGCGCCTATTTTAATGCCATCATCTGGATTGAACCCAATAGTAGGCACTATCATATTGATCCGGTCGATATACTTGTTAAAATCGTAGACATTATTTGAATAAATGTCCTTGAGACGCAGTTCTGCCCCACCCGTATTTACAATGGTATTCGGTTTGCTAGCATGGTCGTAGATCTTGATTCGTCTTCCGTCTTCCAGATCGTAAACGTCATTGTTCTGACCGCCGATCACTCGAATAAAAACTGGCTTGTTCCCGCCACCACTAGCGATTATGCGATCGTCATCGTCCAAGGCGTAGATCCAAACTTCCTTGGTTTCGGATGTTTTTACGGTTCGGGTCTTGAACGGCGGTTGCACCTTACCATCTTTAATTCTACTCACGGTGATGCGGGTCTCCCCTCTTCCGCGTTCTATATTGATCTGATCGTCCTTATCGGTTGCAGTTATAATGACCAACTTACTCAGGTGAACATAATAGCGCTTGGCCAGCTCGTCCAGGTCCTGTAATCGGGCTTTCAGCTTGGCCATGATCTCATCTGCCGTTTCGTCTTGAATCTCCGGAGGTAATTGAGCAAATGCATTTGCGATTACCTCATCGGTAAGTTGCTGCTGAATATACTGCGCCTGTTCTATCCAGACGTTCATATTGCTGTCTTGGGTCAAGGCTCTGTCTAGCTTGATCCCTGCGGAGTTGAGCCATTTAATGTCTTTTTGTTCGTAATCGAATTCCTGAAACTGTTTGGTCGATGGTATGATCACCTTTAAGAAATCCAATAAGGCCCCGTCGTAATTCGAATAGACCTGATCGCGGTCTCTTGGTATGGGTTTGTAGATCTTTTTGTCACCGGAAATATCGAATCGCGACCAACGCCATTGATCTTGGTGTCTGTCCCAGTCTCCAACGAGCATATCGAAAAGTCGGGCCTTGATGTAACTGGCCTCATCGACCTTGTATTTTTCGTCTGCTCGCAGATTGGCAAGCATATCTGCCGTGCTCTCAATATCATCTGGCGTTCCGAAGGAAGACACATCTAAAAAGCCGTCGTCTGGACGTTCTTCTATGATGTAGAGTTCATCGCCAAATTCTTCGTTGTATTTGCCCAAGGCGGGATGTTTGGGCATATAGACCAGCTGCGGATTGGTATGGAACAAGCCAATGGCATCAGAAAGTGGTCCAACGGTAAAACTGGCAAAGGGATGGCTAGAAGTGTAGAAGTCTAATAATACGTCTTCTGTCAGGGTTTCTTTAAAATCCTTTTCTACATAATGATCCTTAAAAGCAACGGTCTGTAAAAATTGTACCGCACTTTTCTTTACCGCTCTTAAGGCAAAATTACGGCCGTCTTTGTCGATAAGACGCAACGAGCGTGTCTGATGCCCTCCACCTTTGCGTTCTATGGTAAAGCCACCCATAAATTCATCTAAGGTGATCACAGGCACTTTTACATCGGTACCGTAGATATAGCGATAATGGTCTCCCCAAAACCAGCGATACCCGTCGGATTTATCTGTACCTTCTTTATAGGCCTTGGCCAAGGTGGTAGGTTCAAAATCCGAGGAAAGTCCGGAGGTATCATAGGGTTTTTCGGCCGGATGCACATCCGAAGTAAAAGCTAAACTGGCCTCGGAACCATCCATGGTATAAAAACGCACCTTGCTGGATCGGTCATCGTAAAGATCCAAAACTGCAAAGCCTCTTGAACTAGAGACGAACTGGGCTCCCGGCCCTAAAGCCACTGGACTGTTCTTAGAGCCTGCTCCAGAGACGATCTGCTTGATATTATTGAAATCGATATACTGCAAGGTGTGCTCGTGTCCGGATACAATGATCGCTCTATCTGAAGCTATGGCCATGGTAGTCAATCGGTCCATTAGTTCATCGTAGCGTTGATTGTATCTGTCTTGATTGGTCACACCACCCTGAGCTCTGGCAAAAGCGACAAAGGACCCTAAGATTGGTAAGGGTACTTTGCTGCCAGAAGGAAACAAATGCTGACGTGCCGCAAAATAGCCCCCGTGCGGGCCATAGGTCATCGCCGGGTGATGGGTAGCGATAATAACCGTTTTCTCATTGTTCTTTTTAAGCTCTCCTTCTAACTCCAGAAAAAAGGCATTCCTGGATTTTATATCACAGTCGTCATTAATTGTCGGGTGCTTGTCCCAATCTACCAAATACCATTGGGTATCAATAAATATGATCTCCAGATCATCGTTGATGGATTTGGTTCGTATAGGACAACCTTTTTCCGGTTGAAATACCTCGTTATTATCGGTTGCCTTTTCTAAATATTCCTCTTGCCGCTTAAGACCAGGCAAGCCTTTGCTATACCAATCGTGGTTGCCGGGAATAAAGTAGGCACTGCCTTTAAAATTTGCCATGGCTGCTACTTGCGCATCTAAGAAACCCTCTGCCGCCGCTCGACGTTTATCTCCTTTGGGAGGTAATCCCTTGGGATAGATGTTATCTCCTAAGAAAATAGCGATATCATTGGCTGTCCCCTCTTCTTCCAACATCTTTTTAAAGCCCTTAATAGAGTATTTATCGGGCTCTTGACTTGCTAATCCGGCATCGCCAATAAGGTAAATGGAATGTGTTTTTTTAGCAGTGCTAGCGGGCGAGGTATAAGATACATCTGACGCAGTTTTAGTGGAGTAAGTTGCACAGCTCAGCACAACAAATACCAATGCCAAAGAAAGGACGAGTTTAATTTTCGACATAAGAAGTAATGATATTTTAGTAATTTGGCGTAATAATCGAACAGATGAATTCCCTTATCCAAAAAACTCACGAACACGTATCTCAGCTTCTAGAAGAGAAACTCGCTCCCGAGATCGTCTACCACAATCTACTCCATACCAAACGCGTATTTAAAAGTACGAAAGAAATTTTGGAACACAGTTCGGTCAGCGAGAAAGATGCGGAGGCCCTTCAATTAGCTTCTCTCTTGCACGATGTTGGTTATATCAGCCAATGGGATGGTCACGAAGAGATCAGTGCCGAAATGGCACAGGAATTCTTAAAAGGTGAAGGCGCAGACCAAGAGTTAATTGACAAAGTGGTCAAATGTATTTTAGCAACTAAAATGGAGCATGAGCCTCAGGATGAAATGGAAAACATTATTCGTGATGCAGATGCTTCTCACTTTGCGAAAGATTACTATTTACAGGCCTCAGAGTATTTGCGAGAAGAACTCAAAAATTTAGGGATACACGATTATTCGCTCAGAAAATGGACACTGATCAATATCGATCTGTTCAGCAACAAACACCAGTGGTATACCGATTACGCCAAAGAGCAATGGGAGCCTCAAAAGAAGCTAAATCTAAAAATGCTCAAAGAGGAAAGCTCGGCTCAGAAAGAAAAGAAAAAGAAGGCCAAATTGGCCAAACTCAAGGCCAAGCTTAAGGACGAAAGCCCTGAAAAGGCTATTCAGTCCATGTATCGCGTAACCCTGAGAAATCATATTAAACTCAGCGACATTGCCGATACCAAGGCAAACATCTTACTTTCAGTAAACGCTATTATCATTTCTTTGGCACTGTCTAATTTGATCCCCAAATTGGATAACCCGTCTAATGCCTATCTGATAGTGCCAACGGTAGTTTTTGTCATTTTCAGTGTGGCGGCTATGATCTTATCGGTCTTGGCTACCAGGCCTAATGTGACACGAGGTAAATTCACCAGAGAAGACGTGGAACAAAAACGCGTCAATCTGTTGTTTTTTGGGAATTTCCACAAAATGGAATACCAAGAATTCGATTGGGCGATTAATCAAATGCTCAATGACAAGGATTATATCTATTCGGCCATGACCAAAGACCTTTATTTCTTAGGAATTGTTCTGGATAGAAAATACAAGATCCTACGTCTCACCTATACCGTATTCATTGTTGGGATCATAATTTCAGTGATAGCCTTTGCCATTGCATTTCAATGGTCTGCAGGCATACGCGAAGCAATGGGTGCCTAATTTCCGATCTCTTTCATAAGATCTTGATAGGTGTAGAACTGCTTGTCGTTCTTTTTGGTCTTATAGAGTACATCTACCCGAATGGCCTTAAGCCCTGTAACCCCTTGAAGATCTTCTAGCTGCACTATCTCTACCTGATCGCTCAATACATTCTTAGATTGCAAGAATTGGATATAGCGCAAGTATTCGCGTTCGTCGCTCTTTTGGGAGTATACTATAGTGATCTTTCCCTTTTCAGTTACGCGCTGATCGGTGCCTTTTATGTAGGCCTTGTCTACACGCTTCTTGACCACTTCGTATCGGGCATTGTAGGTTCCATCTACGTCAAAGCGTTTTTCGTCCATTCTAAACCGAACCGAAAGCGCCGCATTGAACACCAAGATCATAGAGGTTACGTCTAGATCCAATGGCAATTTGGGCTTCATGTTGTAATAGGCGTTCTCCATCTCACACATTACCTGGAGTTGCCACAAGCGCAAATTGTACAGATAGACCTTATTGAAACTATCTCTTTTGGTGATCGATTCCCCGATATACATATTGTGCTCTACCCCATCGGTCTTAAAGCGTTCAAAGTAGTGTGGGTACATCGCCTGAGCCTTTTGCTGCTTCTTGTCAAGCAGTTCCGACATCTTTTTGTTGATCAAGGTGATGGAATCATCGTAGTCTTTACGGTGCTTGTAGATCAATTTTAAGTTCGGATCCAATTGCTCGCGATAATTGGCAATGGCCTTGCTCAAACTCGGCGATAGCTTATCAAAATGTTCGAACAGCGGTTTGATATCATCTTGAATAAAAGCACGGATACGTTGTTCGCTATCTACTTTTAGATCTTTATGGATGAGCTCCAAATAGGTGTCGATACGATGAATGAATTGCTCGTAAACTGGCAAGGGTTCTGCCTCAAAGCCCAGCTTGATAACATCTTTAATGGCGGCTAATTGCAAAATCAGATCTGCTTGTATAGCGTGATTTCTAGCGGTCGATGAACCTTTGATATCGATCTGTCCAAAGAGCGGATAAACGTTCTCAAAAACGATCTGTCTAAAGCCAACTTCTTCTCCTGCGTAGCGTTTTGCCAAAACGCGCTCGGATTCCTGAACGAATTTCCAGTGCACACTCGGATGTATGGAGGTACATTCGTGTTGGATCAAAAGTTCAATCTCGTTCTCTTCTCTTCTCTTGGAACTGCGAACGGAATCTATGACATAAGGCATAATGTCGTTAAGCTTATTGGCATTTACCGTATTGAGTTCTTGCGGATTCGGCGAAACCAGCTCCAATACCCCGAGCACCTTACCTTCGTCACGAACAGCCGCCAGTATGGCACTGCCAGCGTGTTGTTGTTTCAACTTCTTGTAAAGCGGATTCTTAGGATATAATTTGTGGAATTTATCCACGTCAGACACGCAATAATATTCGTTGGTCACAAAAAGTGATTCGTACGAATGCGGACATAAGGCCTTGTCGCAAGATGCGCTCATTTCTCCATTGAGCAAGAAACTATTGATGTTCTTACTCTGCGGAATCGGTTCGAACTGATGCTCTTCTTCATTGTAGACGGCAAAGCCCATTTTGATCTCTGGCAAATTGAATATCGCCTGAAGGATCTTCTCAAACTCCTCGATGTCTTCGTCTGCTTTCTCGTCGTTTTGTCGCAGCAGTGTTGCTTTAAGGTCAGACAAGGCTACATCAACGGTAGCATCGTACATATTACCAATTACAAAACCATTGAATTCCCAGCTCTGGGGCGGGAATTTAGACTTCCACAAGTCAATATCGTCGAAATTGTCTATCAATTCTGCAATATCGTCCTCTGTTAGGTCCACGGCCCGGTCGGTTGGTTTCATCTCTATGAAATCCCCATTGTAGAGCACGCGGTAATTTCTGGTGATCTTATTGGCGTCTGGAATCGCGAAGTGAAACGGACGTCTAGAGTCCATACGCTTGCCGTAATGAGCTCCCAAGATTACACTACAGGCCATCACATAGAACTCATCTGCAGTAAAATTGGTAAAACTCAGATCGTAATTGCCTTCTGCGTTCTTAAGGATATTCTCAAAACGCTTGGTAGACTTAAATATGTAATTTCTAAAGGGGATGGTCGCAACTTTGATCTCGTTTTGCTGTAATACAGGCGCAAAGAGATCACTCAATATAAAGTCGATCTGCGGCTTTAAACGCTCCACTTCTTCTGGAGTCTCTAGACCACTGACCAGTTCTGGATGCTTTTTAGAAAGCTCCAATACCGCCTTTGCGCGTTCTTGCACCAAGGGGTCCTCGCTGTTAATGTGCTCTTTGTATTGTTCAAAGAGTTTCCCAAAACCGATCTTAATGTTTAAGGGAAAGTTGTCGTCGCTCAGTTGCATGCCTAGAAATCAATTACTTAGATAGCCTAATACCCTAATAAAGAACAAAGATACAATATTATAATCTTAACAAAATTTGTTGCTGCTAATCGTTATTTTTGCGCTTTATATTGATTTAGACGTATGAGGATATTAATCGTTACGGCGATCGCCACAATTTTAACAGCCTGTCAAGGAGATTCAGATAAACTTACTTTAAGCGGAACTGCCTTAGGCTTTGAAGACGGAACCAAATTCTACTGGCAGAAGATCAACGAGAACAACCAGCCCGTAGTTTTGGACACTCTTGTTGTTCAAGGCGGTAAAGTGAACATGGACCTGGAAAATGTGAGTGGAGCTGAATTGCGACTTCTCAGTGAACCTGTGAGCCGTAAGAATATGATAGTCTTTAACGAAAATCAATCCATAAAGGTGACCATGTACAAAGACAGCATGCAAGCCTCACGAGCAACCGGAGGGCGTAGCAATGCCCTTTACGGAGAATACAACAATACTCTTTTGCAGTACGCCAAACTCAAAAAAGAAAAAGGAGAAGCCTACAAACAAGCTCGTTTGGAGCAAGACGGGGTGATGATCAACATCTTGCAAGAAGAGAACAAGGAGTTACTCTCGGCAGAACGTGCCTTTAAAAAACAATTCGTTCAAGATAATCCGAACTCGCTCTTTACTATGATCATTCTTTCTGAGCTGATCAATAAAAAGGACATTACCGCAGACGAAGCTAGAGAGATCGTAGAGCAAACAGATCCGGAGGTACTCAACACCCTTATCGGCAAGACCGTAAAAGAATCGCTAGACGCCATGAAAAATGTGGAGATCGGCGGAGTGGCTCCGACCTTTGAAGCACCTAACCCTGCAGGAGAAGTGATCTCTTTAGAAAGCGTGAAAGGCAAAGTAACCCTAATTGATTTTTGGGCGTCTTGGTGCAAACCTTGTCGTATTGAGAACCCAAACCTAGTAAAGGCTTATGATGCTTATCACGATAAAGGTTTTAATATCATTGGTGTTTCTTTGGATCAACCCAATGGCAAGGCACGATGGATAAAAGCCATCGCAGACGACGGCCTGCCTTGGCCGCAGATCTCTAACCTGCAGTTCTGGCAAGATCCTATTGCGCGTATGTACAACGTACACGCAATTCCTGCTTCCTTTTTACTCGATGAGAATGGGGTGATCATTGCCAAGAACCTCCGCGGTCCGCAGCTAGAAGCTAAATTGGCCCAACTTTTCGACAACTAGTCGTTCCCTAGTAGTATAAAGCTCACTTGAACATTCACACGGATCTCAAGCTCTCCGGGTGCAATGGTAGCCTCGCTTTCGGCGGCATCAGCTACTGCGAAAGAGCGCAAATTCACTCCTGGTGACACACTAGCGGTCTGTTCACTAATGCGAACAGCACTGCCTATCTGTTGCCCTAAAGCTGCTGCGTATTCGCCAGCTTTTTGTTTGGCGTTCAATACTGCCTTTTTACGAGCCTCCACCTCGAGTCGCTCTCTTTCCGAACTACCAAAGTTGATATTATCTATGCGATTCACTCCGGAGCTAATAAGCCCGTTCATCACCGATTCGTACTTGCTCAGATCCTTGAGTAATACATTGATCGACTGATTGGCCACATAGTTGTAGGTCTTGGAATTGTAATTGTAGTTTTTATTGAGTCTGATGTATTCGGTCTGTACATCGGAATCCGGCACACCGGCATCTTTTAAAAAGCGCAGCACAGCAGCCACAACCTGATCGTTCTCGCGTTTCACAGTAGCTGCATCATTGCCTGTGTTCTCCACACGAAGGCCAATAAGCACTTGGTCTGGAGTAATTTTTACAGTGCCCGTGCCGCTTACGTCCACACGAGATGGAAAGGCCTCCGTTTGGGCCTGCATGTTCGTACTCATAATCAAAATACAGATAAATAGATAAAATGTTTTCATATTCGTTTTTGTTTGATAAGCACAAATAGTGCCACAATCGGAACCGCCATCAACAACACCAATTCGGTGCGTGCCTCCAACAAATAAGGTTCAAAGAGCAAGGTGAGTCCATAACCGGCCACCGCGCCTCCAAAGTGCGCATCATGACCAATATTCCCCAATTGATTCCGCATCCCATATATGGAATACACTAAATACAATATACCGAACAACCAGGCTTTAATAGGGATAGCGAAGAACAGGTAAAGATTCTGATCCGGATAGAGCAAAACAAAGGCAAACACCACACCAGACACGGCACCACTGGCACCAATCGCACTGTAGTGGTATTCGTCCTTATGAAAGGCAAAAGACAAAAAGTTCCCCACCAGTAAACTCGCAAAATAGATCACCAGAAAGGGCAGTAAACCCAGTCGAGCTATGATGGCTCCTGCAAAAAAGTAGAGGGTCAGCATATTGACCAGTAAGTGGGTCCAATCTGCATGTAAAAAACCGGAAGACAAATACCTGATGTACTCACCACGGCGAATCGCTCCTACATTGAACTTGTATTTCTCAAAGAATGAAAAGTCCTGAAACCCTTTGGAAGAAAAGAGAATGTTGGCTCCTATCAACAATAGGGTAATCGGTGCGATGTCTAACATAATTGCAGTTTAAGGGCCAAATTAATGAATTAATTTTAGTTAGTTTTGCCTAAAATTTCTCCATGCGCAAAGCGGTGTATATTCTGGTTAAATCTTTGGTTTGGATCATTTCCAAACTGCCGTTTTGGGCCCTTTACGCTTTGGCAGATTTACTTTTCCTGCTGACCTTTTACATCTTCGGATATCGAAAAAAAGTGGTCTATGACAATCTAAAGCTCGCTTTTCCCAACTGGGACGAAAAACAACTCAAAAAGACCCGCAAGGCCTTTTACCGGCACTTTTGTGATTTTGTACTGGAGACCATAAAGAGTTATACCATCAGCCAGAAAGAAGCGGAGAAACGCTTTGTGTATACAAACCTTGAGGTCTTAAAACCGGTCTTTAACAGCAACCGATCTATTTTACTTTGGTGTGGGCATTACGCTTCTTGGGAATGGGCCGGGATTATGCAAAAACACATACCGGTTCAGGGTTATGCTGTCTATAAGAAGTTAGAAGATCCTTCTTTTGATGCCATGGTTCGTAAAATCCGTGGACGCTTTGGCGGAATCATTGTAAACAATAAACAGATCGTTTCTACGCTGTTTCGCAATAAAAAAGAAGGAGTTCCTTCTATAACTTTAATGCTGAGCGATCAAACCCCAAGACCTACGGTTGCCAAACACTGGGAACCCTTTATGGGCGTTGAAGTACCTGTGTTCACCGGCGGAGAAGAACTCGGCCGCAGGCTAGACCTCGTGCACCTCTATTTGCATGTTGAAAAAGTAAAACGCGGACACTATGAGGCGAGATTGGTGCCGCTACACCCTAAGGCTGACAATCCTTATCCAGTAACTCGAAGTTTCTTAGACGCCTTAGAAGGGCAGATCCAAGAGGCGCCAGAATACTATCTGTGGTCACACAAACGCTGGAAGTACAGAAAACAGGATTAAAGCCCGGCCAGCTCGCTCAATTCGCCGATAAATCGATCTGCTAAAGAATCTGCAGCCTCTGCCGTAGGAGCTTCCGTATAGATTCTAATAATGGGTTCGGTGTTGGATTTACGCAAGTGAACCCAAAAATCCGCAAAGTCGATCTTTACACCATCTATGGTCGATGGATTCTCTGAAGCGTATTTACTGCGGATTCCAGCCAAGATACCATCCACGTCCAATTCTGGAGTCAATTGTATCTTTTTCTTACTCATAAAGTAATTCGGATAGCTGGCGCGCAGCTCGCTCACCGTTTTGGTCTGATTGGCCAAATGACTTAGGAATAACGCAATTCCAACCAAGGAATCTCGTCCGTAGTGAAGCTCAGGATAAATGATTCCGCCATTACCTTCACCTCCGATAACAGCGTTCTTGTCTTTCATCATAGTCACCACATTAACCTCGCCCACAGCACTGGCAAAATATTGCCCGCCGTGCTTTTCGGTGATGTCTCGAAGGGCTCTAGATGAAGAAAGGTTAGAAACTGTATTTCCGGGCACTTTACTCAAAATATAATCGGCCACTGCAACCAAGGTATATTCTTCTCCGAACATACTTCCGTCCTCAGAAATAAAAGCCAAACGATCAACATCTGGATCTACTACGATTCCAAAATCAGCTCCTTCTTTAACAACAGCTTCCATAATAGCTCCCAAATGTTCTTTGAGCGGTTCCGGATTGTGCGGAAAATGCCCCGTAGGCTCGCAGAAAAGCTTTACCGTCTGCACGCCTAAGCGATCTAAAAGAAGCGGAACAGCTACTCCTCCACTAGAGTTCACACCATCGACAACCACTTTAAAACCAGCTTTCCTTATCGAATCCGCATCTACTAAGTCTAGATCCATGATCTCATCTATATGTAGATCCATATAGGCTTGATTCTTGGTGATCTTGCCTAAATCGTCAACCTCGGCAAAATCAAAATCCTGATTCCCCGCGATATCTAGAATTTGCTGTCCGGCAGCAGCATCCAAAAACTCACCTTTGGCATTGAGTAGTTTTAAGGCATTCCATTGCTTCGGATTGTGACTGGCCGTTAAAATAATACCACCATCGGCATGTTCCATAGGAACTGCCATTTCTACCGTAGGCGTGGTAGACAGTTCCAGATCCACAACATCGATTCCCATTCCTATCAAAGTTTGCATGACCAACTGCTGGATCATAGGTCCAGAAATACGCGCATCGCGCCCTACGACCACTTTGTAATTGGTCTTTTCGCGTTGTTGCTTTATCCAACTGCCATAAGCTGCCGCATAAGTTACAGCGTCTATAGGGGTTAGATTGTCGCCGGCGCCTCCGCCTATGGTTCCTCGAATTCCGGAAATGGATTTGATAAGTGTCATCTGGTAATAAATTTTGGCAAAGATAAGATTTCTCGGGGGCCTTAGTATTTAGTTTTCGTAAATTCGAAACATGAATTATTTGGCCCATATTTACTTGTCAAGTGGAGATCCTGAGGTAACTGTGGGCAACTTTATTGCCGATGCTGTAAAAGGCAAGAAATATCTGGAATTCCCAGAGGGTATACAGAAGGGCATCATGCTGCACCGGGCCATAGACACCTATACCGACAGTCATCCTATTGTCAAGCAAAGCAGCAAACGCCTCCACAAGAAATATGGACACTATAGCGGAGTAATTGTAGACATCTTATACGATCATTTCTTGGCTGCTAATTGGAAAGATTATTCAGATATCCCCTTGGATATCTACGTGGAGGATTTTTACCAGCTGCTCAATAGCTATTACAGCATACTGCCTAAAAGGATACAGAACCTAATGCCTTTTATGATAGCAGACAATTGGCTACTCAGCTATGCCACTGTAGAAGGAATTGGCAAGATATTGTATCAGATGAACAAGCGAACAAAGAACCGCTCCAAGATGAATTTCGCTATCATAGAGCTCGAAGCGCATTACGATGAGTTTCGAGAAGAATTCACCGATTTCTTTGCCGAACTCACCGCTTTTAGCAAAAACAAACTAAAATCTTTATGACCAAGACAATCGCCACCCTGCTGAGCCTGATGCTCCTTGTAAGCTGTAAGAACAGTCCAGAACTTGCAGTAGTAGAATCCCAAGAGTCAGTTCAAGGCCTGATCACCGAAAAGGCCATGGTAGTTTCTGCCAGAGAAGAGGCTTCTCGAATAGGAACCGAGATCCTTAAGATGGGTGGAAATGCTTTCGATGCGATGATCGCTACAGAAATGGCGCTGGCCGTTACCTATCCTTTTGCCGGAAACCTAGGTGGCGGTGGATTTATGGTATACCGAACTCAGTACGGAGAACTCGGAGCCTTGGACTACCGAGAAAAAGCGCCAATGGCAGCTTATAAGGATATGTATTTGGATGAGAACGGCGAGGTGATCTCTGACAAAAGTAAAGTTGGCGGCTTAGCTGTAGGAGTGCCTGGCACGGTTGCCGGAATATTTGCAGTGCACGAAAAACTGGGATCCCTGCCAATGGAGACCCTATTAGAGCCTGTGATCCAGTTGGCAGAGCGCGGTTATGTGGTCACCGAAAAGCAACAAGCGCGTTTTGACAATTACGCTGCGATCTTTGATTCTATCAATAGACAAAAAACACTGTATAGTCAAGGTTTCAAAGCAGGTGATACCGTAAAGAACCCCGCTTTGGCAAACAGTTTAAAAGCACTACAAACGGAAGGCCGATCTGCATTCTACGGCGGAAGTTTGGGCAAGGAACTGGTCAATTATTTAAGCCAGCACGACGGTATTATCACCTTAGAAGACCTAAAGGCCTACGAAGCCCAATGGCGAGAACCGGTGATATTCAATTACAAAGACCTACGCGTGATCTCTATGGCACCACCCTCTTCTGGAGGAATTTGCTTGGCGCAGATCATGAAAATGATAGAACCCTACGACATAAAAAGCTATGGACACAACAGTTTAAAGGCAATTCAGCTTATCACAGAGGCAGAAAGACGCGCCTATGCAGACCGCAGCTATTATTTGGGGGATCCGGATTTTGTTGATATCCCGACAGAAATCTTGACCAGTGAGGCTTATTTAAGCGGGCGCATGAGCGATTTTAGCTTTGATGCTGCAACACCTTCGTCAGCCATTAATTATGGCGAAGTGGAAGTTGTAGAAAGTATGGAGACCACCCACTACTCTATTGTGGATGCCTTTGGCAATGCCATAGCAGTGACCACTACGCTCAACGGGGCCTATGGTTCTAAACTCTATGTACCGGAACTGGGATTCTTTCTCAACAACGAAATGGATGACTTTAGCGCCAAGCCAGGCGTGCCTAATATGTTTGGTTTAATTGGGGCCGAGGCCAATTCGATCGCTCCGCAAAAACGCATGCTAAGCTCTATGACGCCAACTCTTATTGAAAAGAACGGGAAATTCTGGATGACCGTTGGAACTCCAGGAGGTTCTACCATTATTACTTCTGTACTACAAACTGTACTCAACGTATACGAATTCGATATGAGTATGCAAGAAGCAGTAAATGCCCCGCGTTTTCATCACCAATGGTTGCCAGACGTGATCTTGTTTGAGCCTGAGGGCTTTGAGCAAGCTATTTTAGACAGCCTTAAGACCAAAGGCTATTTGCCCAATACGAACAACAGCCCTATCATTGGCAAAGTAGACGGGATCATGGTACTTCCAGATGGTCGTTTAGAGGGTGGTGCGGACCGCCGTGGAGACGATACGGCTGTAGGATATTAGACTAAAATCTAGATGTATTTTCTTGCAAAAAGTAAGATTTGTACTACATTTTAAGATATTTTTCTATTTTTGAAGCAGATTAGGTAACTCTATGTTGCAGCAGGAGCTACTCAATTTTACACTTGGGGCTATTTATAACAAATTGATTTTTAGAAGCTTATAGTTTAAAATTACTTTAAAACTAACCTACAACGTCGTTCTAAGACCGATGCATACTTTGCTGTGCTTTGGCCTTAAAACTGCTTGACCCTGCTGCCATATGCTTGCCAAAAGTGCAAATTATGGCCAAATCCTATAAAAAGGATATACTGACTATAGTCCCGCTAATTTTTAGCGGCCTGCTCTGTATTGGCCTATTCTTCTTGCTGTGGCAAAAAAGCCAGACCGATCCGGAGTTCGCTCCCCTGCTGCAAAATATAAACACCACCATTACCTATATCAGTGCCATTTTTGGTGCGGTGATCATGGTGTATCTGGCTGCCAATGTACTTACTGTCAAGACTAACCGAGATCAACTCCTATCTCAATTGCGCCGTGTGACAGATCAGATGAACAGTTTTAGAGACATTGTGGAATTACTCCTCCGCTCTAAAATGTGGTTGCCTGGACTTAAGGAGTATATCGACGATGAATACGAAGGGCTTACCTTTTTTGAGGTCAAGGAGTTTTACAAAGGAAAATCCAAATTGGCCATTGAGTTCTTGCAGGAATCGCACAACTATGAGGACACTGAAAACCTCTATCTGGAATTGAAATCCCTGCTCTATAATTCGGCCAGAGACAAACGCATCAACGAAAACATATCGCATCCGAAGATATACGACAAGCGCTTGCTAGAAAAGTGGCTGGAACACAAATGCGGTAGCGGACTTTGGTATTACTTCGGATACAAATACAGCATTTACAAAGAAGCGCTCAATCTGAATAACGTTTACGAGCGCCATCAGGATAAGATCATGAAGCTTGCATTGTCTATTGACAACGAAGCTTTTGAGGATTCCTCATTCAACGAGGTTTTCCTCTCTAAACTCGGGGAGTATATGTCTAATGAGATACTGCCCAAACTGTACCAATTTCAGGAAGGATTCGATAAAAAACTGCCGAGGATGGTTCGTTACCTCTACGCAATTTTTGCCGTGCTAATCATCTTTGGAGTGCTACTACCTTTAGTAGCTTCCTTGCTGCAACTATCTATGATTTTTAGCATAGTCAGCGTGTCGGTGATCATCGCCTTGGTGTTTTTTATCGCTACTTCCTTTTACCAGTTCTTGGTCAGCGAATCTACCCGTATGCAAGGTTGATAAAAGCTTTATAACTCCCTGAGTTTTTAGCAGTCAAATCAGTACCTTTGCAAACTATGGCAAATCAGGAGGATTTTATTGAAGTTTTAGGGGCTCGTGTGCACAACCTCAAGAATATAGATGTGCGCATTCCCAGAGAGAATTTGGTAGTGATCACAGGACTTTCTGGCAGTGGAAAGTCATCACTTGCTTTCGATACCATCTATGCAGAAGGCCAGCGCCGCTACATTGAGACATTCTCGGCCTATGCGCGTCAGTTTTTAGGCGGATTGGAACGCCCTGATGTAGACAAGATCGATGGGCTATCTCCTGTAATTGCTATAGAACAGAAAACCACCAGTAAAAGCCCGCGTTCTACTGTAGGTACCATTACAGAGATCTACGACTTCTTACGCCTGCTCTACGCTCGTGCAAGTGACGCTTACAGTTATGAGACCGGCGAGAAAATGGTCTCTTACAGCGATGAGCAGATCCAGGAACTGATTTTAAAAGAATTTGAAGGCCGTAAGGTATCTGTTTTGGCTCCGGTGATCCGTTCTCGAAAAGGACATTACCGAGAGTTGTTTGAACAGATCGGAAAACAGGGCTTTATAAAAGTTCGTGTAGATGGCGAAATTGTCGATCTAGTGAGCGGCATGAAGGTAGATCGTTACAAGATACACGACATTGAGATCGTAATAGACAGACTCTTGGTCGATGCCTCTGCCCTTTTGGACAATCGATTGGCTGAGACCATCAAAACAGCCATGTATCACGGAGACGACGTGCTCATGGTCATAGATAACGAAACAGGTAATACGCGATATTTCAGTAGAACCTTGATGTGTCCTAGCAGTGGTATCTCCTATCCGAATCCGGAGCCCAATAACTTCTCGTTCAATTCTCCCAAAGGGATGTGTCCGAGTTGTAAAGGTTTAGGACATAAGCACGAGATCAATGTGGACAAGATCGTTCCAGACAAAACAATGTCTATAAAACAAGGGGCGCTAGCGCCACAAGGTCCGCAGAAATCCAACTGGATATTCAAACAATTGGAACTCATTGCGGAGCGCTACAATTTTAAGCTGAGCGATCCTTTTAAAGATATTCCACAAGAAGCCGTAGACATTATTCTTTACGGCGGAAACGAAAAATTCGAGGTCGCCTCTAAGACCTTGGGAATTACCCGCACCTACAAGATCGACTTTGAAGGAATCGCCAATTTTATCGAAAACACTTACCACAACAACGATTCGGCTTCGCTGCAACGTTGGGCCAAGGACTTTATGGATCGCGTTGAATGCCCTGAATGCGGTGGCTCACGCCTGAGAAAAGAATCGCTTTACTTTAAAGTTGCCGAAAAGAGCATAGCCGATCTGGCCAAGATGGACGTGGTTGAGCTTATGGAGTGGTTTGATAATATAACCGATAAACTCAATGAGTCTCAGCAAAAGATCGCCAGCGAGGTGATCAAAGAAATTAGAGCACGCCTCCAGTTCTTGGTAGACGTTGGTCTGACCTACCTTTCGCTAAATAGAAGTTCCAAGTCCTTGTCTGGTGGAGAGGCCCAGCGGATCCGTCTGGCCACACAGATAGGATCTCAATTGGTCGGCGTACTTTATATTTTGGATGAGCCGAGCATTGGCTTGCACCAGCGAGATAATGCAAAACTCATAGACTCTTTGGTTAAACTCAAAGAACTGGGGAACTCTGTTTTGGTGGTAGAGCACGACAAGGACATGATAGAGCATGCCGACTATGTGATCGATATAGGCCCGGCAGCCGGAAAACACGGTGGCGAGATCGTCTCCAAAGGAGCTCCTAAAGAAATCTTGGAGCATCCTACCTTGACGGCAGAATATCTTAAAGGTACCAAGAATATTGAAGTTCCCGCAAAAAGACGTGAGGGCAACGGAAAAGTGTTGACCTTAAGCGGCGCCACAGGACATAACCTCAAGAACGTGAGTGTAGACTTACCCTTGGGCAAAATGATCGGTGTTACCGGGGTATCAGGAAGTGGTAAATCGACTTTGATCAACGAAACGCTCTACCCTATACTCAATGCACATTTCTTTAATGGGGTAAAGAAACCTTTACCGTATAAAAAGATCAGCGGTTTGGAGCATATCGACAAGGTGATCGACATTAACCAAAGCCCGATTGGGCGTACACCGCGTTCCAACCCGGCAACCTATACTGGAGTATTTTCAGAGATCCGATCCTTGTTTGCTAAAGTTCCTGAGGCTGCTATCCGCGGATACAAACCCGGACGTTTTAGTTTTAATGTAGCTGGCGGACGTTGCGAAACCTGTAAAGGTGGCGGCTTGAAAGTGATAGAGATGAACTTTCTACCAGATGTCTACGTGGAATGCGAAACCTGCCAAGGCAAGCGTTTTAATAGAGAGACCTTAGAGATCCGTTATAAAGGCAAGTCTATCTTCGATGTTTTGGAAATGACCATAGACGAAGCCTGTGAGTTCTTTGAGCACATTCCTAAGATCTACAGAAAACTCAAAACAATTCGAGATGTTGGCTTGGGTTATATCACACTAGGACAGCAGTCTACCACGCTTTCAGGAGGAGAAGCACAGCGTATTAAACTAGCGACAGAACTTTCTAAACGCGATACTGGTAACACTTTTTATATCTTAGACGAACCCACTACCGGTTTGCATTTCGAAGATATTCGCGTGTTGATGTTGGTTTTGAACAAATTGGTAGACAAAGGAAATACGGTCCTTATCATAGAACACAACTTGGACGTTGTAAAAATGGTAGACTATTTGATAGATATAGGACCAGAAGGAGGTAAAGGCGGCGGTAAGGTCGTTGCACAAGGCACCCCAGAAGAAATTGTGAAAGTAAAATCGAGCCATACCGCAGCTTTCTTAAAGCGTGAGTTGGAATCGGTGAAGAAATAAAGAATTATATATAAATGAAAGCAAATAACAATCCAAAAGGTTGGAACGAAGTAAAGACCAACGACTCTTGGGCGATCTTTAAGATCATGGGAGAGTTTGTAAACGGATATGAGAAACTGAGTCTTATTGGACCCTGTGTCTCTATCTTCGGATCGGCCAGAACCAAACCCGAACAACCCTATTATCAATTGGCAGAACGCATCGCCAAAAAGATCACTGAACACGGTTATGGCGTTATAACTGGTGGTGGCCCTGGTATCATGGAAGCTGGAAACAAAGGGGCTCACTTGGCTGGCGGAACTTCGGTTGGTTTGAACATCGACCTACCCTTTGAGCAACACGACAACCCCTATATAGACAGCGACAAGAGCATTAACTTTGATTATTTCTTTGTTCGCAAGGTGATGTTTGTAAAATATTCACAAGGTTTTGTAGTGATGCCGGGTGGATTTGGAACACTGGATGAACTTTTTGAAGCGATGACACTCATCCAAACGCATAAAATTGAACGTTTCCCTATCATTTTGGTTGGTACTAGTTTTTGGACAGGCCTTATTGATTGGGTGAAACAGACCCTATTAGAAGGTCATGGGAACATCAGCCCAGAAGACGTAGACCTGTGGCATATCGTTGACACAGAAGACGAGGTATTAGAAATTTTAAATAACTTCTATTCGAAATACAACCTGAGCCCGAACTTCTAAATTCTGGCTTTACATACGACCCCTACCCCTATGTTAAAACAACTGAGCACCCTATTGCTATTGTTACTGAGCGTATTTGCGTTTGGACAGAACGACTTTACCGTCATGTTCTACAACCTCTTGGAATACCCCTCAGCACCTCCAGCAGATAGAGATATGCACCTACAGACCGTTTTTGATGCTTATCCACCGGATATCTTATTGGTCTGTGAGTTGCAATCACCAAGCGGGGCGGATCAGTTGTTAGACAATGTTTTAAATGTAGACGAAAACCTATACGAAGCGGCAGAATTTGTATTCAACACTTCTAGCACTTCAAACTTACAGCAGTTGGTATATTACAGAGCGGATAAATTTGATCTTATAGACTTTACGGTGATCCCGACTACGATTCGTGACATCAACGGCTATGAACTCGAACTTAAAACAGCCAACCAAGACACAGATCCTATAAAACTTTTGGTCTATGCCTCGCATTTAAAGGCGAGCACAGGTTCATCCAACGAGATCAAACGCTTTGAGATGATTCAGGCCTTTACAGATACTTTAGACGATCTTGACCCCAATTCATATGTTGTGTTTACAGGAGATCTAAACCTCTATACCGGTGCAGAATTGGCCTATTTGGAATTGACCGCAGTTTCTAACCCAATTGTCTTTAAAGATCCGTTAAACCGCAGCGGAAACTGGAGCAACAATACCGATTACGAAGATCTTTTTACACAGAGTACCCGCAGTAGTTCTGCTCCATTTGGGGGCGTTGGTGCCGGAGGTGGCATGGACGACAGGTTTGACCACATTCTAGTTTCTGAGAATTTACTGGAAGACAGCCCACTTCGCTACGTAGAAGGCAGTTATTTCACCATAGGCAATAACGGCAACTGCTACAACCGTAGCGTTAACAACAGCCTCTGCGATGGTCCGTACAGCATGGAGCTTCGCGATGCACTATGGAACATAAGCGACCACCTTCCGGTGAGTATTACTTTGGAATCCGACGAGCCTTTACTGAGTGTTACTGACTTTACAGCTGCACAAGGCCTGTATTTCCCGTTTGGCAACATAGCCACAGCTAGCCTAACAATAGCCTTAGTAACTGATTCCGAAGTTCAAGCCTTTCGCGTATTTAATACCCTAGGACAACAAATCGATTCAAGAAACTTTGATAGCGCCGCCGAGTTGGAAATCAATACAGCTGCTTACCCTAGTGGTGTCTATTACATAATTCCAGACCTGGGGCCTGCTTTAAAATTCATTAAGCGTTAATGGGCAAATTCAAGCTCATACTACTAGGACTCTGTTTTGGACTGAGTAGCTCCGGATTGGGGCAAACAAATCAGTTGTTGATCACCGCTGAGGCGGATCCCGTTGGGCATTATATAGATGTAACTCAAGAGATCGTTTATTACAATTCCAGTACCGATACCCTTGACGAAATTATACTCTTGGATTGGGCCAATAGTTTTTCTGATAAAACTTCTGAGTTGGGCGTTCGTTTTGCAGAGAACTTTAACAATAGATTCTATTTTGAAAAAGATAAGAACAGAGGGCGAACCCAATTACAAACCCTTACCGATGAGGCCGACAACAGCTTGTCATACAGCCGTCCGGAGGTAGATCTGGTACGCGTTGAATTACCGCAAAGCTTAGCTCCCGGAGCGAGTCAGACCTTAAGATTGAATTATCGCATCATCTTGCCCGATGACCGTTTTACCCGCTTTGGTTATGACAGTAGGAACAATTTAAAGCTGCGCTACTGGTATATGGCGCCAGCCGTATACGACGGGCAGTGGAAAGCCTACAGCAATAAGAACCTGAATGACTTCTACACCACTCCTTTTCATGTAAAGGTGAACTTTACAGCCCCTTCTAACTACAAGGTAATTAGCAACTTAGTTTTGGTTACCGAAAGAAATACTACAGATCTTACTACAACAGTATTGACAGGTGACAATCGTACAGAAGTGCCTTTATACGTGACTCGAGATTTTGATTTTGAGTCGGTGATCACCGATGAATTCGAAGTGCTGACCAACCTGGACGACAACAAGATCAGCCCTCCACTAAAGGCCCTGAATATTGATCGCATCATTCAGTTCTTGAAAAAAGAATTAGGACCATATCCTCTGGAAAAAATGATCATCTCCAGAGAGGATTACAAATTGAGTCCGGTGTATGGATTGAATCAACTTCCTGATTTTATCAGTCCTTTTCCAGATGGATTCCAGTACGATATGGAACAACTCAAAACCATCACAGCCAAATACCTCAAGAATACTTTGATGTTAGATCCGCGCAAGGATCATTGGCTCTATGGTGGAATTCAGGTGTATTTGATGATGAAATACACCGACCTGTATTATCCGGACATGAAGATCATTGGTAGTTTAAGCAACCTATGGGTGATCAAATGGTCTCATGCTAGCGATCTGGAGTTCAACGATCAGTACGAGTTGCTGTATATGAATATGGTGCGCAATAATTTGGATCAAGCCCTGACGACTTCTAAAGATTCCTTGGTTAAATTCAATAAGAACATTGCCAGCAGTTATAAGGCGGGCGTGGGCTTTAAATTTTTGGAGGACTATTTGGACTCCGATGCCTTGGCGGAATCCATCCGCAGCTTTTATCAGCAAAATCTGCTTAAAACAACCACTTCTAAGGCCTTTGCCGATATTTTGGAGCGGCGCGCAGCCCTTCCGGTTTCCTGGTTCTTTGACGAGTACGTGCAGACCAATGTGCCTATAGATTTTAAGATCAAAAGGGTACGTCGTTTGGGCGATTCGCTTCAGGTAACGGTTAAGAATAAGACGGGCGTTAAAGTACCTGTACCACTTTTTGGTTTAGATAGAGATTCTATAGTTTATCAGACCTGGATAGCACCTGCTGATAGCATCACGCGAGTGACCATCCCACGAGAAGGCATAAGGAAGTTAGCAGTAAACTACAACCGTGTTGTACCAGAGATCAACAACAGAAACAACTACAAGAACCTGAAAGGGCTCTTTAACAAACCGCTGGAGTTTAGACTTTTCTTAGACGTAGAGGACCCTAAATACAACCAGAGTTTTGTTATGCCTGTTTTTGATTTCAATGTCTACGACGGACTTTCTATAGGGCCAAAACTCTACAACAAAACTGTACTGCCAAAGAATTGGAACTACCGTATTCAGCCACGCTACGGACTTAAGTCCAAACAAATAGTGGGTAGTGCCTCTGTGGTGTACACAGACTATATTCAGAACAGCTCGCTCTTTGCGATGCGCTACGGACTGTCTGGAGCCACAAGCTCATACAACGAAGGCCTGAACTTTAGACGCTACACGCCATTTATCACCTTTTCCTTTAGAGATTCTGACAATTTGCGCAGCAATATGCGCCAGACCATCAGCCTGAGAAACATCAATATCGACAGAGATGAGGATCCGAATATTCCTCTAGAAACTCCGAACTACAGTGTTTTTAATCTGCAATACACCTACTCCGACAATAACCTGATCGATTTTTACAAAGGAACTTTCAGTTATGAACTTTCTGATCAATTCAGCAAGATCTCGACCACTTTAGAGTACCGTAAACTGTTTTTGAGCAACCGACAATTAAATCTGCGATTCTTTGCCGGGGTTTTCCTTTTTAACGATACCCCAAGAGATGATGACTTCTTTAGTTTCGCCTTAGATAGGCCAACGGATTATCTCTTTGACTACGATTACTACGGACGTAGCGACGATGCCGGTATCTTTTCACAGCAGATCATTATTGCAGAGGGAGGTTTTAAGTCGCAACTACAACCCGCCTTTTCTGACAGCTGGATAGCCACAGTAAATGCGAGTACCAACATTTGGAAATGGATCTTTGCCTATGGTGATGCAGGAGTTATTCACAATCGCGATCGTGGGACCCAAGCTGTGTTTGATTCCGGGATACGCCTTAGTTTGGTGGCCGATTACTTCGAGGTCTTCTTACCCCTCTACTCCAGTCTAGGTTGGGAACCGAGTTTAGGCAATTACGACCAACGGATTCGTTTCATAGTAACACTTAGTCCACAAACCCTCTTTAGGCTGTTTACCCGAGAGTGGTACTAAGTCTAAATTTCATTGACAAATATTTAACAGATTAGCTCATATCTGGATAATTTTTAATTATTCGTAATGATATTAGTTTTTTGATGTGAATTTGTTAATATTTGACTGCGTTCGGCTATTGCCAAATCGAGCTATTTTCGCTAATTTTGTTGCTGCGAAAACCGATTCCCTTTATGCAAACACATCCGCAATCAGAAACCGAGATCAGCTTTGAAGATTTTAAGGCTCAGGTACTTAATGACTATCGCATAGCCGTAACCAGTCGCGAATGCAGTTTGTTAGGACGTAGAGAAGTTCTTACCGGGAAGGCCAAATTCGGCATATTTGGAGACGGAAAAGAAGTGCCGCAGCTCGCTTGGGCCAAGGCCTTTAAGAACGGCGATTGGCGCAGTGGATACTACCGTGACCAAACCTTTATGATGGCAATTGGCGCTTTGAGTATCCAACAATTCTTTGCAGGTCTGTATGCGCATACCGACCTTGAACACGACCCTATGTCTGCCGGTAGACAAATGGGCGGCCACTTTGCCACCCATAGTGTAGACGCCAATGGGCAGTGGAAACGTTTAACAGATCAAAAGAACAGTAGCTCCGACGTTTCACCAACGGCAAGTCAAATGCCGAGACTGTTAGGGTTAGCGCAAGCTTCAAAGATCTTTAGAAATGTACCAGAGCTTTCCGGACACACCCAATTCTCTAAAGGTGGTGATGAAGTGGCTTGGGGTACTATTGGCAACGCTTCTACTAGCGAAGGGCACTTTTGGGAGACCATCAATGCTGCGGGAGTTCTACAAGTACCCATGGTTGTGAGTGTTTGGGATGATGAATACGGAATTTCAGTACACGCTAAAGACCAGACCACCAAAGAAAACATATCGGCTGTATTGAGCGGGTTCCAACGCAATAGCGAAGAAGATGGTTATGAGATCATGACCGTAAAAGGTTGGGATTATGCCGAACTGATAAATACCTACCAACAAGCCGCAAAGCTCGCCAGAGAAGAGCATGTACCTGTGCTTATCCACGTACAGGAATTAACGCAGCCTCAAGGACACTCCACCAGTGGCTCACACGAACGATATAAGTCGCCAGAGCGACTCCAATGGGAACAAGAGCACGATTGTAACCTTAAGATGCGTGAGTGGATGTTGGCTAATAACATTGCCACAGAAGAAGATCTGGATACCTTAGAGAAATCTATTAAAAAAGAGGTTCGAGACGGTAAGAAAGCCGCTTGGAATGCTTATTTGCAAGGTCAATTACAAGAGCAAAAAGAGGCGCTTGACTTATTAGCTGCTGTTGAAGCAGTTAGTGCTAATGGTAGTTTTATAAAGCCTATCCGCGAGCAATTAGCAGCAAACACAGAACCCTTTAGAAGCGACATTTTAAAGGCCACACGCTCAGTATTGCCATATTTGGTCGGAGAAACATCCGAAGCAAAAACAAAACTACAGCAATGGATCAGCGATTATAAAGCGCGAATCCAGCCTAAATACAGCGCGCATTTGTACAGCGAACACGAAGGCAAGGCTACTGCCATTGCAGAGGTGCTTCCTGTTTATAACAACGCTCCAGAAGAAGTAGATGGACGTGTAGTGCTAAGAGACAACTTTGAGCACATTTTCAAGACCAAGCCGGAGACTTTGATCTTTGGAGAAGACAGTGGTCAAATTGGCGATGTGAATCAGGGTCTTGAAGGCTTGCAGGAGAAATTCGGCGCTTTGCGAGTAGCCGATGCAGGAATTCGCGAGGCTACTATTCTGGGACAAGGAATTGGGATGGCCATGCGTGGCCTGCGCCCTATCGCGGAGATCCAATATCTGGATTATATCTTGTATTGTATCCAGATCATGAGTGACGATCTCGCTACAGTGCGATACCGTACACACGGAACTCAGAAAGCACCGCTTATTGTTAGAACACGCGGACACCGCTTGGAAGGGATCTGGCACAGTGGATCTCAAATGGCTGCCTTGATCCACCTCTTACGAGGCATGTACATTTTGGTGCCACGTAACATGACCAAAGCAGCTGGTTTTTACAATACCCTCTTAGAAAGTGACGAACCAGGCCTTATTGTAGAGTGCCTGAACGGCTATCGTTTAAAGGAGAAGATGCCAAGCAATTTAGGCGAATTCAGAACTCCCATCGGAGTTGTGGAAACGGTAAAAGAAGGTAGTGACATTACCTTGGTCTCTTACGGATCAACGCTGCGCTTGGTAGAGCAGGCAGCAAAATCACTCTTACAAGTTGGTATTGATGCTGAGGTGATAGACGCGCAATCACTCTTGCCGTTCGATCTGAACCAAGACGTGGCCAAAAGTGTAGCTAAAACCAATCGTTTACTAGTGGTAGATGAAGACATGCCAGGGGGAACTTCCGCTTATTTATTGCAAGAGATCTTAGAAAAGCAAGATGTTTGGCAATACCTGGACAGTAAGCCACAAACTTTGGCCGCTCAAGCCCACAGACCCGCTTATGGATCTGACGGTGATTACTTCTCAAAACCATCCGCAGAAGATATTTTTGAAAAAGTTTACAGCATCATGCATGAAGCGAATCCAGAGGAGTTTCCAAAACTTTAAGGGTTTTTCCTGTGAGGAAATTTGGACCTCAGATTTTGATTTTAAAAAAATTATTCAAACATTTACATCAGTAAATCACAGACAAGTTAAGTTAGACCATATGGCAACTTTCAATTTCAACAATAATAACAATAACAGGATGCCCTAGCAGAAACTTGTCGCTAAGATATTGCCCGTCAGGTTTTTGTACTTGACGGGCTTTTTTTATGAATTAAACTAAACATTAGAAATCATGTGTGGAATTGTATGCGCCTTCGACCTTAAGCAGCCAGCAGAACAACTGCGGCCTCAACTATTAACCATGGCCAAATGCCTCAGGCATCGCGGCCCAGACTGGAGCGGTATCTACGATCATCCCAAGGCTATCTTGGCCCACGAACGTCTGGCGATTGTTGACCCAACCTCTGGAAAACAACCGCTATTTAGCGAAGACAAGAAATTAGTATTAGCTGCAAACGGAGAGATCTATAATCATCAATATTGGCGCACACAATTCCAAGACAGCTATAATTTTCAGACCAAATCGGACTGTGAAGTGATCTTGGCCTTGTATAAGGAAAAAGGAGCCGATTTCATTGACGATCTGAACGGAATGTTTGGTTTTGCATTGTATGATGTGGAGCAGGACGCTTACCTGATTGCTAGAGACCATATGGGTATTATTCCGCTTTATATGGGCTGGGACAAGGACGGAACATTCTATGTCGCTTCGGAACTCAAAGCCTTAGAAGGGGTTTGTACCAAGATCGAATTGTTCCCTCCCGGACATTATCTATACAGCAAGGACGGAGAACTCAAAAAGTGGTACACCAGAGATTGGATGGACTACCAGGCAGTGAAAGACAACCCAAGTAGCATAACAGAGTTGCGCGAAGCTTTAGACGCCGCAGTTCACCGCCAATTGATGTCTGATGTGCCATACGGAGTGTTACTTTCGGGAGGACTGGATTCTTCTATAACTTCTGCCCTAGCGAAACGCTATGCGGACAAGCGCATAGAGTCCGGTGACCAAGAGGCTGCCTGGTGGCCACAATTGCATTCTTTTGCCATTGGCTTAGAAGGATCTCCGGATCTGGCTGCCGCGCAGAAAGTGGCGGATCATCTGGATACCGTGCATCACGAAATAAAATTCACTATACAAGAAGGTTTAGATGCTATTCGCGATGTGATCTACCATCTAGAAACTTATGATATCACCACAGTGCGTGCATCAACGCCTATGTATTTGATGGCGCGAGCGATCAAAGCTATGGGGATAAAAATGGTGCTCTCTGGAGAAGGTAGTGACGAGATCTTTGGGGGTTATTTGTATTTCCACAAAGCACCTAGCGCAGAAGAATTCCACAAAGAGACAGTGAGAAAATTAAGTACCCTACACCAATATGATTGCCTGCGCGCAAACAAATCTTTAGCTGCTTGGGGAATTGAAGGGCGGGTTCCTTTCTTAGACAAAGAGTTTATGGATGTGGCCATGCGCTTAAACCCAGAAGACAAAATGATCAAAGAAGGGCGCATTGAAAAGTGGATCCTGCGCAAAGCATTTGAAGACATGCTACCGCAAGAAGTCGCTTGGAGGCAGAAAGAACAGTTCAGCGATGGCGTGGGTTACAACTGGATCGATACCCTAAAGGCGCAAGTAGAAGAACTGGTGAGCGATGAGCAGTTAGCCAATGCTCACTTTAGATTCCCGGTACAACCCCCAACCTCTAAAGAAGAGTTCTATTACCGCAGTATTTTTGAAGAACACTTCCCTAGTGAAACGGCAGCATGGAGCGTTCCATCTGTACCTTCTGTGGCCTGCAGTTCACCCGTTGCTCTTGAGTGGGATGAAAGTTTTAAAAACCAGAACGACCCGAGTGGCCGTGCTGTAGCCAATGTGCACGAACAGGCCTACTAGCCAGTAACGTGATAGCCGCCATCTACATGTCTGATCTCTCCGGTGATGCGGACATCTGGGCGGAACAAATGCACGATCTCTTTAGCCAAGTCCTCTGGGGTAGCATTCCCCAGGGGGCTCATTCTATCTGAAGTGGAAACATCTTCTGGCATGAGAGTTGCCGTACCTGCCTTACTGCCCATATAGGGAGAGAAACGCACGGCATTGACACGCATGGCGTGGCTACGACCTAACTCATCTGCCAATTCAACAGTGATCCTTTCTAGTGCAGCCTTAGCGATGCTCATATTTCTATAGGGATGGAAGGTCACCTTCTCCGCTGCGATATAACTGATAGAACAAATAGAAGCGCCACGCTGTAAAACATCAGCATGCAAAAGGTAATGTGTCAAGCGAATAAGCGAGTAGGCAGAAACGTCTATAGTGTCGCAAAATTCATCACGTGTCACCTCTAAAAGTGGTTTCACCTGTTTATTTCTGATGGTCTTATCCATGGCAATTGCATGTAACAGACCGTCTAAGGCAATGCCTTTGGCCTTAAGCTCAGCAGCAAAATCGGCCACGTTCTCCTCTAGCGTTACATCGAGCACAGCTGTCATTACATCTGGCCCCAAAGCACTGTGTACGGAATCTTGAAAATCTGAGAAGTTCTTGTTCAAATAAGCCTGAGCTCGCTCAGAGAGGTCACCGTGATGCTTACTTACACCAAGGGCTGTACATATAACCTTGCCTCCGTTCTTAATGATCTCTTTGGCGGTATACATGGCCAAGGACTGCTCGTCTGCAATTCCAGTAATTAAAAAAGTCTTTCCTGCTAACATATTCATTCGGTTTACCATTTATATAAAGCTGTTCCCCAGGTCCAGCCAGCACCAACAGCTGCAAAGAGTAAATAATCTCCATTTGCGGGTGGGTCACTTTTGAGCGTTTCGTCTAACACTATAGGTATGGTCCCGCCAGAGGTGTTGGCGTATTTATCCATATTGGTCTTTACCTTTTCAAAAGGCAAGCCTATTTTTTGCGCGATTGTCTTGAGTATGCCAATACTAGGCTGATGTGGCAGCATATAGCGCAGTTCATTCACCTTTACCTCATTGCGACTGAGCAAGGTCTCTATACTCTGTGGTACAACAGCAGTGGCAGTTTCAAAGACTGCCTTGCCATCCATGGTAAAATAATGTCCGCCACTGGAAAGTGTTTCCTCGGAGGCAGGTTGTTCTGACCCACCTGCATATACAGTAAATCCGTCCTTGCCTCGCCCATCCGTATGCAACAAAAAGTCTACAAAGCCTTTGTCCTCCTCGGTTGCCTCTAGAATTATTGCTCCGGCACCGTCGCCAAAGAAAACGGAATCGCGGCGGTTCCAATCGGTGATATTGGAAAAGGTATCTGCTCCTATGATCATAACACGCTTGAACATCCCCGAATTAATGTATTGCGCACCAGTTGCCATGGCAAAAAGTGCTCCGGAGCATACTGCGGAGATATCAAAGGCCACGGCACCAAAAGCCCCTAATTTTTCCTGTACAAAGCACGCACAAGAAGGCGCGGGCCTGTCTGGAGTTGCTGTTGCTACTACTATTAGATCCAGATCCATCGGAACCAAACCAGCATCTGCTAATGCCCGCTTGGCTGCCTCTGTTGCCAGATCGCTCGTGGTTTCATCGCTTACAACACGACGTTCTTTAATTCCTAAACGTTTGTAGATCCATTCGTCCGAAGAACCTACTGCTTCAAAAAAACTGTTGGGGACCACCTTGGCCGGTGTGTATGATCCAGTACCCTTGATATAAGCTCGCATAAAATCTGAAAAAATTATAAGCTCTAAAAGTGGGCATTTTAGAACATGCGGCAAGGGCAATTGCCAAGAAAATGCAAAGGATTATCAATCTTGCAATAAGACTGTGAGTTTTTAAAAAATATGTTATGAAAAAGAAGAATTAAGCCAATAAATTGAAAATCTTTCAATGTAATATTCGCAACGAAATCGTTTTAGTAGGTAAAGAATTCGCAATTTCACTGTTAATTCTTTAAAGAAAAGCTCAAAACAAGCTTACGGTAACCATTTTTTATCAAAGTTAGGCTTGCGTTTTTCTAAGAAAGCATCACGACCTTCTTTAGCCTCTTCTGTCATATAGGCCAAACGCGTGGCTTCGCCAGCAAATACTTGTTGCCCAACCATACCGTCGTCTGTAAGGTTCATCGCAAATTTGAGCATCTTAATTGAGGTTGGCGATTTGGCCAAGATCTCTTGTGCCCACTCAAAGGCGGTGTCCTCTAATTCATCATGAGGAACAACAGCATTGACCATTCCCATTTGAAAGGCCTCGTCCGCAGAATAATTTCGACCCAAGAAAAAGATCTCTCGCGCTTTCTTCTGCCCGACCATCTTAGCTAAATACGCCGATCCGTAACCGCCGTCAAAGCTGGTCACGTCTGCATCGGTCTGTTTAAAAATAGCGTGTTCTTTACTGGCCAAGGTCATATCACATACCACATGTAGGCTGTGACCACCTCCAACTGCCCAACCCGGAACAACGGCAATTACCGCCTTAGGCATAAAACGAATAAGGCGTTGAACCTCTAAGATGTTCAAGCGATGATAGCCATCTTCTCCAACATAACCTTGATGTCCTCGGGCTTTCTGATCTCCTCCACTACAAAAACTATAAACACCATCTTTAGGAGACGGACCTTCTGCACTGAGCAATACCACTCCAATGGATGTATCTTCTTGCGCATCGTGAAAGGCATCCAATAACTCGCTTGTCGTTTTTGGGCGAAACGCATTTCGAACTTCAGGGCGGTTAAAGGCAATACGCGCTACGCCATCGCACTTTTTATAGGTGATATCGGTATAGGTTTTGGCTGTGATCCAATTTGCTTTAGACATATTCACTATTTTCGTGTAAAAATAAGGCTTTTTATGGGAGCTTTTCTAAATCATCCACTGCTATGAACCGTATATTTTTCGCTATTGTTTTTGCCTTTAGTTTCCTATTCAATGGACATGCGCAAGAACCTTATCAATTCACTACCGTAATTGACCTGGAGACAACTCCGGTTATTAGCCAAGGCATCACAGGAACTTGTTGGAGTTTCTCTACCTCTTCCTTTCTAGAATCTGAGATCATGAGAATAAGTGGCAAGAACATCGATCTGTCAGAGATGTACAATGTGCGAAATACCTATCCTAAAAAAGCTTGGAATTACGTGATGCGACAAGGCAAAGCGCAATTCAGTGAAGGCGGCTTAGCGCACGACGTGATCAATTCCATAAAAGATCATGGCTTAGTTCCGAATCAAGTCTATACAGGTCTTGAAGCTGGAGCAGACAAACACAATCATGCCGAAATGGTCGCGGTGATAAAGGCCATGTTAGATACCTATATTGAAAACCCAGGGCGCGAACTAAGCCCAAATTGGCAGTTGGCTGTTAGCAAGGTCTTGGATGTATATCTCGGTGAGGTCCCTCAGCAGTTCAAGTACGAAGGAAAACACTACGATCCGCAGTCATTTTTAGCGATGACAGGTCTAGATCCGAACGATTATGTAAGCATTACATCTTTTGCACATCTTCCTTACTACAAACAAAGCATACTAAACATCCCAGATAATTTCTCTAACGGGAGTTTTTACAATCTACCCTTGGATGAATTCATGGAAGTAATAGACCAAGCACTAGCAAAGGGCTACACCATTTCATTAGATTGCGATGTGAGTGAACGCGGTTTTTCTTCAAAGAATGGGGTTGCTATTGTACCTGAGGACAGTAGCCTTACTCCTAAGGCCTGGACCGCTATTTACCCGGAACTTGAGATAGATCAAGACCTGCGACAAGCGCGATTTGAAAGCTACAGTACCACAGACGATCACCTGATGCATATTACAGGGCTGGTCAAAGATCAACAGGGGAATCGCTATTACAAGGTGAAGAACAGTTGGGGAACCGCAGAAGACCGAACCGCCTTTGGAGGTTATGTTTACTTTTCGGAATCCTATATGCGACTAAAATCCATCAGCCTGATGATTCACCGTGATGCCCTGCCCAAAAGTATCGCTAAAAAGCTGATGTTCTAACACTTATGTAGTTCAGCGTTAATTTTTACCGTTTATCTAAAAGCTTGATTCTGAGACTTAATTTATTATGCAAGCATAGTAAATGGGTGTAATTTTGCATAAAATTCCTAAGGATGCGGGTTGAAAGATCAGTTATATACAAGTTTTGTAAACGTGAGGTCAATTTAAATTGCACCGATCTTTACTTCTATGACGAGTTCGTCATATCTCAAATGCACGAAGGCTCTTTGTGCAATAGAGAGGCTGCAGATGAGATAGTCTTTGCAATATCTCAGTTCTACACTGAGAATCAGCCTTTCCATTATATTTCCAACAGAATTCACGACTACAGCATTAGCCCTATCGACCTCAAATGGTTCTTGGAACTTTTACCGACCATGAGATCTTATCATGTTGTATTCTATGATAGTCCGAGCAAAAGCCATTTAGAACTAGAGTCGCTTTTCGCCCCTATTCCAATTGTTGCTCATAAGCAATTGCTTCATGCGCTGGATGCGCTTTTGCTACAGGACCAAGCCTTGGCCAAATACAGGTCTTAACATAGTGCTAAGTAATTTTTGGTTCGATTTTTGCTATTTTAGCTAGCGTAAAATGCTATTGAGAAGAACCTATATTATCTTTCTACTAAGCCTTTTGAGCATGCAACTGCAAGCCCAAGAAAAGGATAGCTTTACCATAGATTTTGGCGCTTTGGTCTTGGCAGATCAACCAGATATATTCTCAGAAGAATACAATTTTGTCTACACCGGTTCTTATCCGCTAACCCCCTTGAATTTCGACACTAGTGTGGGTTCGTTTTGGGAACCTGTGGATATGTCTGCGGCGATAGACAAGTCCAACCAACAGCAAAAACGAGCTATGGAGCTGCGCCCAATTCGGGTAAAATCATATGGGTTTACAGTGCAAAGCCCTTATGCAGACGACGGCCAATCTAAGGTTCGAAATATTGCTTACAAGGACATGCGTGGTTTGCAGTTCTTGAGTCCTTGTCCTCCGGTGGGTATTTGTTGGCGATGCGCACCTTACCGCTCTAGCCGCATTTTTAGATAAGACTTATTCCGTCTTCTTCTATTTTAACTTTGCGAGCCTTGTATAAGGTACCTAAGGCCTTTTTAAAACTCTTTTTACTCATCCCGAGCAATTCCTTGATCTGTTCCGGATCACTCTTATCAGTTAAGGCGAGAAAGCCTCCGGCCATTTCAAGTTCTTCTAAAAGATAATCTGCATTAGGAGCAATACTGCGATAACCTTCTGGCTGTAAGAGCAGGTCTATCTTATTGTCAGGACGTATCTTTTTTACGTAAGCCGGTAACCTATCACCGCTTCTAATATCTTCGAAGATATTCTCGATATAGATAAGACCATCGTGCTTGCCATTTACAATCGCGTTGGCTCCGCGCTCGGTGATGTGGGTGATCAAAATATCGACCTTATCGTATTTATTGAGCTCCAAGTTTTCGTTGGACAAATACTTCTTGGTCTTAGAAGAGCCTACCAATCGCTCAGTTTTCGGATCGATGTAGATATAAACGGTATACCAACTCCCAGGATTCATCTTTCTGGCCTGTTCTTTAAAAGGCACAAAGAGATCCTTTTCTATACCCCACTCCATAAAGGCTCCATGATTGGTTTGTTGGCTGCATCGCAGGTATGCGAATTCTCCAACCTCAGCCTTGGGCTTTAGCGTAGTTGCTATTAAACGCGCCTCGTTATCACGATATACAAAGACCTCAATGGAATCACCTTCCTTGTAGGTCTCTGGCTTGTATTTGTGTGGCAAGAGAACTTCGTTGCCCTCTTGGTCTGCCAAATAGAGACCAGGGTCGGTTTCTCTAATGATTTCCAGGGTATTGTATTTACCTAATTCCATAGGCGGCAAAGGTACAATTTAGACCAATGCCAAAAACAATGAAACTTAATTTGTACCGCTGCTTAGCTTTAATTATTTTTAGCCCACAATATGAATCTCACCCCTCCCCAACATTTCGAGGATGGACGTTCTCCTAATCACGTTCAGTACTCAGCAATAGGCAATGTCTATTTCTATGACGCTGTCGTAATCACTGAATTTAATGAAGGAGTCAATGTATCTTATGTGACAGGCATTCAATTGCTCATGGAATGCATGAAGCACATTGGAACCAAACCTTTTACAGTGATCTCTAATCGCGTAAATTCTTACTCCGTTCAGCCTACAGACTACAAGTATTTAGAACGCGTACCAAATCTTAAAGGAATCGCCATAGTGACCAAAGATGCAGTGAGTGCGGCCAATGCTATGCTGGAATCTAAATTCTACTCCAAGGCATTTGCTGTGTTCGATAGCGTAAAAACGGCTTGTGAGTGGGGTCAACGGATCTTAGACGGCGATCTGACCGACTTAAAATAATCCAACAGTAGTTCATCATTTAAGGTTCTCGGCGTAGTTACCTCCAAGAGCGCGGGTTTACTGACGCGAGAAAACGCACCTCCTAATTGCTTTTCTAGACTTTCCTGATCGTTCGCAGCATAATACTCCCAACCATAAAGGGCACACAATTTTTCTGCGCTCAAACCGTGAACGGTTTCAAAATAGGTGCAGAAATCTGGATGGTGTTTATCGCCCGGTAAGATCCTAAAGATCCCACCCCCTTGATTGTTCACCAAAACAACTTTAAAATTGTTTGGAGTATAGGCGTTCCACAGGGCGTTGCTGTCGTAGAAAAAGCTCAGATCTCCGCTTATAAAAGTTACCGGCTTATCTGCCACAACTGCCGCTCCAATGGCCGTGCTGGTAGATCCGTCTATACCACTGGTTCCACGATTACAATAAACGGCAACAGCCGGCGGAAGCTCAAAAAGTTGCGCATATCTAATGGCTGCGCTATTGGCTATGTGCAATATGCACGACTCGGGCAAAGCTTTAAAAACAGCACCGTAGACGGTTAGATCGGAAAAGGCTATACGCTCTAAATATAACTTATGCCCTGCTCTACGGGCATCTCGCTCCCTCAGCCAATACGCCTGATAGTTAGCTTCTATAACTTCGGATTTAGGCAAGGCAGTTAAAAAATCATTCACTGAATGAGCAATATGTTCGCTAAGCACAAAGAAAGTGTCGTAGGCCCGTAAAGGATCCACATGCCAATGTGTTTTTGGAGCATACTGGCGCAAGAATGCTTTGATCTTCTTAGAAACCACCATACCGCCAAAACTGATCAAAAGATCTGGTTGTAAATTTTCAAACTCTTGCGGCGTCATGGCTGCGATAAGTTGATCTATTCCCGTGATCAGTTTAGGATGATGCAAATTAGAGGTTGTCTCTGTGAGCATCAATACCCTAGGATCTTCCAAGAAAGCATCCAACAGACCTGATTCTATAACATCCGGATCCATAACACCACAAAGCACCATGATACGTTCAGCAGCATTGAAAACTTCCATTTGCGCTGCACTTAAGGCTAGCTTCGCGGGCTTCCTTGTGCTATTGGGTTTGGTGTATTGTATTTGAGCTTGTGAGGTCAAGTTATACAGAGGCTCTTCAAAAGGTAAATTCAAATGCACCGGTAAGCGCTGAGACCAAGCCGTATTTAGGGCCTTATCAAAAAACTCAAAATTCGGCGAATCGGCTCCGCAGTCAATGATACAATTCGCTGCATATCCAACATGCTGCCCAAATAGCCCAGCTTGCTTTATGGTCTGCCCATCGCCAATGTCTATCTTATGTGGTGGTCTATCTGCAGAAAGCACAACCAAAGGGATCTGACTGTAATAGGCCTCTGCTACTGCAGGAAAATAATTGAGTACTGCAGAACCCGAAGTACAAACTATAGCCACAGGAGTTCCAGTTTGCTGAGCCATTCCCAAAGCAAAAAAGGCAGCAACTCGTTCATCGACTATAGAATAGCATTCAAAAAAGGAATCTCGCGTAAATCCGAGGGTTAAAGGTGCATTTCTGGAACCGGGAGAGATGACTATTCTCGAAATACCATGCGCTTTACAAGCTGCAACAGTCAATTGTGCTAGTGGAATCGCAGGGTATATTTCGGTTTCAGGTTTTTGGCTCATCTCATTGGGAGGCAACCGGCAAACGCAAAATCTGTTTCATGGTCTCGGCCTTGTTCACAGTTTCCACCCATTCATCAAAGATATTGGAGTCTTCTGTGATACCTCCTCCCACAAAAATTTCGGCCGCCTGGTCCGTAATTTTCATACACCGCAAATTTACGTATAGTTGCGTATTTAAACCAGAAGTAACCCGACCTAAATAACCGGTATAATATTCCCGGTCATAATTTTCGTGTTTATTTATGAAATTCTTAGCCTTGTTACGCGGCAAGCCGCATACGGCAGGCGTAGGATGCAATGCGTCCAAAACCCGATGCAGCATTTCTTTTTTGTTCTTAAGGGTTCCGGATATATCGTTGCAGATATGCCAGAGGGAGCCAGCCTGTTTGTTGTAGGTCTTAGACACTACAATGACTTTGGCAAGCGATTCCAGACTTTCGGTTATGGCCTGGGTAACAAAACTCTGTTCGTTGATCTCTTTTGGTGTCCACTGCGGATGTGTATCGGGAAAGACCTTCTGGGTACCGGCCAAGGCCATGGTCTTAAATGTGGTTCCGTCTACCTTGATAAAAGTTTCTGGTGTGGCGCCTATCCAAAAACCTACTTTTGGATGATAAAAGGCATAGACAAAAGCGTCTTTATAATGTTTAAGTGTACCCAGAAATAAGCCGATCGGATCAAACGTCCCAGATACAATTTCCTTTCTGCTGCAAACCACCTTGAGCATGTTTCCTTTTTCTATGGTGGCGATAGCTTGCCCTACCATAATCTCGTAGTTAGGGGTCACAATAGGTACTTCTTGATTGTCGGTAGCAGGAGTTAAGGCTTCGAAATAATCTTCTGAAAGGCTTGTTTCTAATTGGACCGAGTGCTCGTCTGGAATCAAGAGAGCTCGATTCTTAGAATTGTAAGGAATAAAGATAAAACCCGTTCTGCTGAGATTCTTCACCAAGTGTTGCGTAGGCGTTTGCTGGAGCAGCGCGTGCACCTGGAGACTATTGGGTTGGTTATATATTACAAAAGGAAGGTTGTTTTTAAAATGCGATTCAACTTGGGGAGTAAAATCTGAAAAATTCATGGTCAGTCCTGATATAGGGTTAGCGTTGTTAGTTTTACAAGTGAGATTAAATTATTTAAATGGTCTGTAATTCGAATCTGCCACAATTGTGTGGTTCTTCCCTTATGCATGATCTCTGCCTTGGCAAAGACCTCCCCTTCTCGAATCGATTTGACGTGATTTGCAGCTATCTCGATTCCGCGCACCTGGACATTCTCCGCCGCTAAGAAAATAAAGGCAGCAGCGCTACCTACACTTTCTGCTAAAGCTACTGTGGCGCCGCCATGCAAGACACCATCTGGCTGATGTACTCTAGGATTCACTGGCATTTTGGCGGTTATAGAATGCTCGTCATAGTCCACGAACTCAATATCCAAAGTCTCCATAAGCGTGTTCTTGCACATCTGATTGCAACGCGCTAAAAGTTCTTCTTTGGTATACTGCATACGAATCGTTTTCTTTGTAAAGATATAAAATAGGACGCAGATGAACACCGCAACCAAGCGCGTTATTTACCAAAATTCCAACAGTTACGAAACCCTTAATAACAAGAGCGAAAACAGCCTAAATCACTGGTTTGCCTTTCATGGCATGGGCTATTTGAGCCGCTATTTTTTAAAATACTTCAAAGGGATGGAACCGCAGTCCAATTATATCGTAGCCCCTCAAGCTCCTAGTAAATATTATCAAGGCCCGGACTTTAAACATGTGGGTGCCAGTTGGCTTACCCGGGAAGACACAATAGCAGAGACCCAAAATGTTTTGAATTATATCGACGCAGTATTTGCGGCGGAGGCATTGGACCCTGCTCGATTGATACTGATGGGTTATTCCCAAGGTGTTTCTATTGTTTGCCGTTGGATGGCCAGCAGAAAGATACAGCCCAAAATGTTGGTGCTCCATTCCGGGGGAATCCCTGTTGAGTTAAAGCCAGAGGATTTTGCCTATTTGGATCCCGATACACCGGTTTACTATATCTATGGCGACAAGGACCAATACATCACTCCAGAAAAACTCTTAGATCAGAAACAAAGAGGAGAAAGTCTCTTTGACAACCGCTTGCGCATTCGTACCTTTGAAGGAACCCACGAGGTGCATACCGGAATATTGAACGATTTAGCTAATAAGAGCTAGAGACTAGACGGATTTCCATGCAGCTCTGGACAAAACCGTTTGCCCTATGAGACTGTCTTTTATTTTCCTTTTCAGCTGCTTTGTATTCACCGCTTGTACTGAGGAGCAAGCGAGTGTTGCCAATGACAATTCAACAGCGCCATCCGCAGCATTTAAATATACACCCACTCAAGAGTACAAGGACTATTGGTTTAACGGCACAGCAGAAATTTCGAGCTATGCCCTATCGCAGGCGCGATATGGAGAACTTCGAGAAGGCCAAGCCGCGATGATATTTGTGACAGAGCCATTCTCTCTAAGCAGTTTTACAAAAGCCGATAACCCATCCGCAGCAGACCCCACCGTGCTCAAACTGAATTTCACCAAGAACTTCAATACGGGGATCTACCCTTATTCGATGATCAATAGCAGTTTCTTTCCTTTTGAAGATGGACAACACGCCTTAAAGGTTGCCACCTCGGTACAAGAATGGTGTGGTCATGTCTATATGGAACTTCGCAATACAGATACGTTTGAGGTAGATGTAAACTCATATTTTGAAGGTGAAAGTGTTTCGGGGCTTGAATTACCCCAGACACTCTTGGAAGATGACATCTGGGCCAAGATCCGTTTACAGCCGGACAATCTGCCTACAGGAAAGCTTGATATCATCCCGAGTTTTTTCTATTTGCGCTTAAAACATGTAAAAGCTGGAGCTTATAAGGCAAATGCTACGCTGACCACTACCGACAGCTTAAGCACCTATACCCTTAATTATCCGGAGCTCAAGAGAAGTTTGACGATCAACTATCAGACTGCTTTTCCTCACCGTATAATGAACTGGGAAGAGACACATCCGAAAGGATTTGGCAGCAGCGAATTAATAACTACGAGCGCTAAGCTTATCAAAAGCATACGCTCCGACTACTGGCGCCGCAATAGCAACAGTGATAGTGGCCTTAGAGACACCTTAGGACTTAAATAAATTGACTGAAAGCTATCGCTATACCACTACAGTAAAACAACAAGCTAAAGGTTGGTCTTGTTACTTGCCTTTGCCCGAAAATCATATAGAAGCCTTAAAGACCGGTGGAAACAAACGGGTCATTGTTCATTTGACTCCGCAGTACAAAGTACATGCAGCCATTTTGAACAGAAAGAATTTAGGCCACTTTATCATGTTGAGCAAAAAACACATGAAAGCCCTTGACCTGGAATTGGGTAGCGAGGTGCAGGCCGAAGTACGAATAGACAACACCAAATACCAGTTTGAAGTTCCTGAGACCTTTGCAGAGGTTATCCGTACAGATCCGGAGGCGGCTTCACTTTTTGAAAAGCTGACCCCAGGAGGGCAACGCAGTATTTTGGCTGCCGTGGCCGCAGTTAACAATACGGACAAACAAATTGAAAGGGCTTTAAAAATAACAGACCTACTCAAACAAGGAATAACCAACATACGAATGATAAAACTCTAAGCATGCAATCGAGCAGAATACAACTCACGCCAGACCTCAGCTTCTCCACCTTTGTTCACGGCTATTGGAGACTTACCGACTGGGGCTATAATAACGAGCAGATCGTATCCCTGATCCAAGAAGGATTAGACCTGGGTGTAACCACTATTGACCACGCGGACATTTACGGAGATTACGAGTGTGAGGCGATTTTTGGAAAAGCCTTGGGAGGGCGTTCTAGCCTGCGTGAGCAGATAGAATTGGTGAGCAAATGCGGCATCAAACTCCTTTCTGAAAAATACCCTGATCGCGAAGTGAAGTATTACGATCTGAGCTATGAGCATATTGTGCGTAGCGCAGAACAGTCCTTAAAAAATCTACAAACAGACTATCTGGATGTGCTGCTCTTGCATAGACCGTCTCCGCTCTACAACCCCAGTGAAGTAGCAAGAGCCTTTAGCGCGCTGCACCAGAGTGGGAAAGTTCGTTATTTTGGGGTCTCGAATTTTACGCCGCAGCAGACCACTACCCTACAGTCCTATTTGGATCAGCCCTTAGTGACCAATCAAATAGAGATATCTGTTAACTGTTTGGAACATTTTGACAATGGCAATATGGACTACCTATTGGAAAAACGTTTGCATCCTATGGCGTGGTCGCCCTTGGCCGGAGGAAAACTCTTCTCTGCGGCAAACAAAGATCGTATGCCGTTGCTGGAAGTGATCCACGCTTTAGCCAACCAAAAAGAAACAGACATTGCGACCATAATGTATGCCTGGTTGCTAAAGCATCCAGTGGGGATCATGCCCATAGTTGGGAGCGGAAAAATAGCCCGCATTAAAGATGCTGTTCACGCACAATCGGTACAATTAACAGACCAAGAGTGGTTTAAGATCTACCAAGCAACTTTAGGCCACGAAGTACCATAAAATGGACTATAAAGACATAAATAAGGCCAGTTGGAATAAACGTACCGCTGTTCATATAACATCGGAATTTTACGACCTACCTGCTTTTCTGGCAGGTAAGAACTCTTTGAATTCCATTGAGCTTAACTTGTTGGGCGAGCTAAAAGGCAAATCAATATTGCATTTGCAATGTCATTTTGGACAAGACAGTCTTTCCTTAGCCCGCATGGGCGCAAAAGTTACTGGAGTGGATCTCTCTGATGCTGCAATAGCCAAAGCCAAGGAGCTCAATACAACCCTCAACTTGGATGCAGAATTTATCTGCTGCGATGTATATGAGCTGCCAAAACATTTAGACCGGGAATTCGATATAGTCTTTACCAGTTATGGCACCATAGGTTGGTTGCCAGATCTCGATAAATGGGCAGCAGTGGTGGGACAATTCTTAAAGCCAGGAGGTTCTTTTGTAATGGCGGAGTTCCATCCGGTGGTTTGGATGTACGATGATGATTTTACCAGGGTACAATACAATTATTTCAATGCCGGTCCTATAGAAGAATTCGCAACCGGGACCTATACCGATGGCGCGGACGACTTTGAAGCAGACTATGTTACCTGGAACCATCCCATAAGCGATGTTTTGACAGCCCTTTTGAACAAAAATTTAACGCTAGAGTGTTTTCAAGAGTTCGATTATTCGCCTTATAACTGTTTTGCCCACACCAAAGAAATTGCTCCCGGGAAGTTTCAATTGAAACCTTTTGAGAATAAAATTCCGCTTGTGTACGCCCTTAAGTGCATTAAAAAATAAGTAATTATGAAGAACGAAAAAATTGCTGTATTCTGGTTTCGGAGAGACTTACGATTTACCGACAATGCAGGTCTATATGCCGCTGCCGAAGGGGATCTTAAAATTCTACCCCTTTTTATTTTTGATGAGAACATCCTGGAAGAACTCCCAGAAGATGATGCGCGGGTTAATTTTATTTACGATTCTCTTAAAAGAATGCATGATAAACTCCGCAGTAATGATGCCGGATTCTGTATTCGCAAAGGGAATCCCTTGGACGTTCTCAAAGAACTAAGTGAAGAATTCAACATAGTTACTATTCACACCAATCGCGATTACGAGCCCTACGCCAGAAAACGCGACAAAGCCGTTGCAGATTGGGCTAAAGAAGTTGGAATTGAATTCCATAGATACAAAGACCAAGTGATCTTTGAACCACAAGAGGTACTAAAAGACGACGGAGACCCATATGTGGTTTACACACCTTTTAAGAACAAGTGGATGGAACACTTCAAGCCGGCAGATCATCAGGCGTACCCAGAAGTAGAAGCTAGCAGTTTTGTTGCTTTTGAGCAGGAGTTCCCAACTAAGGAATCCTTGAATATTAAGCCCTCTGAAATTGAAGTCCCAGACTACGACCTGGATGTAGTTCCTAACTACAAGGACACTAGAAACTTCCCAGCCAAAGACGGGACGAGCCGCCTCGGACCTCATTTGCGCTTTGGAACTGTCGGTATTAGAACCTTGGTGCAAGACGTTAAAGATGAAGAAGAGACCTTTTTAAGTGAACTTATATGGCGGGAGTTCTTTATGCAGATCCTGTATCACTTTCCCAAGGTGGTCAACAACAACTTTAGAGAAAAATACGATGCTGTCCCTTGGCGAAACAATAAAGAGGAATTCAAAAAGTGGTGCGAAGGCAATACAGGTTACCCCATGGTAGACGCTGGCATGCGCGAATTGAACAACACGGGTTATATGCACAACCGTGTCCGCATGATCACCGCGGGCTTCTTGTGCAAACACTTGCTAATCGATTGGCGCTGGGGCGAGGCTTATTTTGCAGAAAAACTATTGGACTATGAACTGGCAAGTAACAATGGAAACTGGCAATGGGCAGCCGGAACCGGTTGCGATGCTGCTCCCTATTTTAGAGTCTTTAACCCAACAACGCAGATCGATAAGTTCGACAAGCAACGAGAATATATTGAAACCTGGGTGCCAGAATATAAATCGGACGACTATCCGCAGCCTATGGTAGAACATAAAATGGCCAGAGAACGCGCCATTGAAACTTATAAAGAAGCTCTAAACTAAGCCTATGGATACCTTAGAACAATTGCGCTATCCCATTGGTCAGGACCAGCTGCCAGAAAAGATTGGTATGGTCAATTATGCGGATTGGATCGTGACCATTAGAGACTTTGCCTGGCATGTGAACGATCTGGTCAAAGAGCTATCGTCCACAGAACTGGCCTATATCTACAGACCAGAAGGCTGGAACATCAAACAGGTGGTGCACCACTGTGCAGATTCACACATGAACGCCCTGACGCGTTTTAAATTGGCCTTGACCGAGGAAAATCCTGTTATAAAACCTTATAAAGAAGCGCTATGGGCAACATTTGCGGATGCCACCGACGACGACCTTAGCGCAAGCATGAAGATGCTAGATGGAATCCAAGCGCGCTGGTATACCTGCCTCAGTAAATTGACCCCTCGAGATTTTGAGCGTTCCTACTTTCATCCGGAACAGCAAGCCTTGGTCCCGCTTGGTGAAGCTTTAGGGCATTATGACTGGCATTGCCAACATCACCTGGCGCACATCCAACAGGCCCTGCGCTACAAAAATGATTTTTCCAACTTGTAGGTCGGCGCAGAATTAGTACCTTTTTAGCTGCTAATTATGCCACAACCAACCCAAAAACAGCGCTATTGGCGCACGAACTTAAAGTACCTCAGCATCTTACTGCTGATCTGGTTTATAGTATCTTATGGTTGTGGAATTCTCTTTAAAGACTTTTTAGATCACTTTCAGATTGGCGGGTTTAAACTCGGTTTTTGGTTTGCCCAACAAGGGTCTATCTACGTATTTGTGATCTTGATCTTTGTGTACGTAGCCCTTATGAATCGCTTGGATAAGAAATACGGATTTGACGATTAAACCATGAGTGTACAAACCTGGACTTGGATATTGGTTGGAGTTAGCTTTGCGCTTTATTTTGGCATTGCCATTTGGGCAAGAGCCGGCTCTACCAAAGAGTTCTATGTAGCTGGCGGAGGAGTTTCTCCTTTGGCCAATGGCATGGCCACAGCTGCGGATTGGATGAGCGCTGCCTCTTTCATTTCTATGGCTGGGATCATCTCTTTTATGGGTTATGACGGCTCGGTCTACCTTATGGGCTGGACAGGAGGATATGTATTACTCGCACTCCTTTTAGCGCCCTACCTCAGAAAGTTCGGCAAATTCACAGTTCCGGATTTTATTGGAGACCGCTATTACTCCAATGCTGCGAGAACAGTTGCAGTGATCTGTGCGTTGTTGGTCTCCTTTACCTATGTTGCCGGACAAATGCGAGGTGTGGGTATCGTTTTTTCACAATTCCTTCAGGTCGATATAGTATGGGGAGTTGTAATAGGAATGGCCGTAGTATTGGTGTTTGCCTTTTTAGGAGGTATGAAAGGAATAACCTATACGCAAGTAGCCCAATATTGCGTCTTGATCTTTGCCTTTATGGTGCCTGCCTTTTTTATCTCCTTCCAGATGACAGGTTCCCCTATTCCGCAAATAGGCATGGGTAGCCAGCTCCCGGACGGCACATATCTCTTGCATCAATTGGACGAACTCCACACCCAATTGGGTTTTAAAGAGTATACAGACGGCAGCAAATCCAAGGCCGATGTCTTTCTGATCACTTTAGCGCTAATGGCCGGTACTGCAGGCTTACCTCATGTTATTGTGCGTTTCTTTACCGTACCCAAAGTAAAGGACGCGCGCAAATCCGCAGGATTAGCCCTCTTGTTTATCGCTATACTTTACACCACAGCTCCTGCCGTTGCAGTCTTTGCGCGCACCAATATGATCCAAACCGTGAACGAACAGCCATATACAGCAGTTCCAGATTGGTTTACCAATTGGGAGAATACAGGCCTTATAGCTTGGACCGACAAGAACCAAGACGGTCTTATTCAATATCGCGCTGGAGACGCCTTAACAACTAAATCTCCAGAGTTTACAGAAGCTCGAGGTAATTATGGAGAAAGACTTATCAGCAATGCTTCCACTAACGAGAACGAACTCTATGTAGACAGAGACATCATGGTCTTGGCTAATCCAGAGATCGCAAACTTACCCAACTGGGTGGTAGCTCTTGTGGCTGCCGGAGGACTCGCAGCGGCTCTAAGTACAGCAGCAGGCTTGCTCTTAGTGATCAGTACTTCTGTCTCTCACGATCTGGTAAAAAAGCAGCTCAGACCAAACCTAACCGATAAGGGAGAATTGTTGCTAGCCCGAGCTAGTATGTTAGTAGCGGTTCTTATTGCAGGGCTTTTCGGGATCTATCCACCAGGGTTCGTAGCCGCAGTGGTTGCCCTGGCCTTTGGCCTAGCCGCAGCCTCATTCTTCCCGGCTATAGTACTGGGTATATTTGATAAGCGCATGAACAAAGAAGGTGCCCTTGCAGGTATGATCATTGGGGTGAGTTTGATGCTTTTCTATATGATCCGATACAAGACGGGACTCATTTGGACCTTTGATCCCTTACCGGCCAGTTCGTGGTGGTGGGGAATTTCCCCTGAAGGTTTTGGATCTATCGCAATGGGTGTGAATATTGTAGTTTCTTTGGTGGTATCTAGGCTGACACCAGCCCCACCTCAGGCCATCCGCAAATTGGTTAGCGACATCCGAATTCCATCAGACGCAACTGCCCCTCAGAAACACTAGAATTTGGCAATTAGTTTGTATTTTTAAACAGCTATTTGCAAACGCGTCCAATTTAAACAGCACATGAGTACATATCATCTCAAGTCTTTAGAAGAATACTTTGTCAATTACCGTAAATCCATAAGTAAGCCCGAAGTGTTTTGGGGAGAGATTGCAGAAGAGCATTTTTTGTGGCGCAAACCCTGGACTAGCGTTTGTGAGTGGGATTTTGACAAACCCGAGATTAAATGGTTTCAAGGGGCGCAACTCAATATAACAGAGAATTGCATCGATAGACATTTGCTTACCAGAGGCGAGCAGACGGCCATTATCTTTGAACCCAACGACCCTCAAGAATCCGCAGTACATATCACTTACAACCAATTGCACGAAAAGGTATGCAAGCTGGCAAATGTACTCAAGGATCAAGGAGTTAAAAAAGGTGATAGAGTTTGTATCTACATGCCCATGATACCGGAATTGGCCTATGCGGTTTTGGCCTGTGCACGTATTGGCGCCATACATTCGGTGGTATTTGCGGGCTTTTCATCTACGGCCTTGGCGACTCGTATCAACGATTGTTCGTGCAGTATAGTTGTTACTTCGGATGGAAGTTATCGAGGCCAAAAGACCTTAGACCTGAAGGCTATCGTAGATGAGGCCCTACAGCAGTGTCCGAGTATAAAAAGTGTGCTAGTCGCCAAGCGCACGGAGAACCCTGTCCATATGGAAACAGGCAGAGATCATTGGCTGGCACCTCTTATGGAAAAAGCAGTATCGGACTGCAAGCCAGAGATCATGGATGCAGAAGATCCGCTATTCATACTCTACACTTCTGGTTCTACCGGAAAACCCAAAGGTATGTTGCACAGTTGTGGTGGATATATGGTCTATACCGCCTATACCTTTAAGAACGTTTTTCAATACAAGAATGGCGATGTGTATTGGTGTACTGCAGATATTGGTTGGATAACCGGCCACAGCTATATCGTTTATGGCCCGCTAGCCAACGGCGCTACAACGCTTATGTTTGAAGGCGTTCCGTCTTATCCAGACTATGACCGTTTTTGGGAGGTAGTTGCAAAACACGGCGTGAATCAGTTCTATACAGCGCCAACGGCCATACGCGCATTGGCCAAGGAAAGTTTGGAACACACCAAAAAACACGACCTGAGTTCTCTTAAGGTTTTAGGGACTGTAGGAGAGCCCATAAACGAAGAAGCTTGGCATTGGTATAATGATAATATTGGAGACAAAAACTGCCCTATTGTAGACACTTGGTGGCAAACCGAAACTGGCGGCATACTTATCTCGCCCATTCCGTTTTTGACTCCAACAAAACCCACCTACGCCACCTTACCATTACCAGGGATCCGCCCGGTACTTATGGACGAAACTGGCAGCCCTATAGAAAACAATAGCGCCCAAGGACGGCTTTGCATTGCGCAGCCCTGGCCTTCTATAGCGCGCAGCATTTGGGGCGACCATCAGCGTTATAAGGACACTTATTTTTCTGCTTTTCCTGGCTATTACTTTACGGGAGATGGCGCTTTGAGAGACGAAGTGGGCTATTACCGAATCACTGGAAGGGTGGACGATGTGATCATAGTCTCTGGCCACAATTTGGGAACAGCACCGATAGAAGATGCCATTAATGAGCACCCGGCGGTAGCAGAATCGGCCATAGTTGGATTTCCTCATGATGTAAAAGGAAATGCGCTATACGGCTACGTGATACTCAAAGAGACCGGGGCCGATCGCAATACAGAGAATCTTAAAAAAGAGATCAATCAGATCATTACAGAACACATAGGTCCTATTGCTAAATTGGACAAGATCCAGTTTACTCCAGGGCTACCCAAAACAAGGTCTGGTAAGATCATGAGGCGCATTCTGCGCAAGATCGCACATAACGAACTAGATAATTTAGGCGACACTTCTACCCTGCTTAACCCAGATATAGTAGAACACCTAATTGAAAATCGACTTTAATTCCAACACTATGCAAACAACCAAACAACTCTTAGTAGCAATTTGCACCCTCTTTTTTATAACGGAGCTGAGTGCGCAGCAAATAGAATTGCCTATCGACACCACCGTGGTGACCAATCACAAGACCACCATTATGGGCAAAGCTGTAAGTTATTCTGCCACCACCGGAACCCAACCTGTTTGGGACGAGAACGGTAATCCTATTGCTAGCTTATTTTACACCTATTACCAACGTACCGATGTGGGTAGTAACGAATCCCGGCCGCTGATCATGTCCTTTAACGGAGGACCCGGTTCGGCCTCAGTATGGATGCACGTGGCCTATACTGGGCCCAAAACCTTAAAGATCGACGAAGAAGGCTACCCGGTTCAACCGTATGGTGTACAAGACAATCCGTACTCCATTTTGGATGTGGCAGACATTGTCTTTATAAATCCCGCTAATACAGGCTATTCCAGAACTATACCCATGATGGGGAAAGAGGTTGACAAATCCAAGTTCTTTGGGATCAATGCAGATATAGAATACTTGGCAGGCTGGTTAAACACCTTTGTAACCCGCAACAATCGCTGGCGTTCTCCAAAATACATCATTGGAGAAAGTTATGGAGGTACTCGTGTGATGGGATTGGCCAAGGAACTGCAAGGTGCACAATGGATGTACCTCAATGGAGTCATTATGGTCTCTCCGGCAGATTACTTGGTGTTCAATAGTGATGTCCCGGTAGAATCAGCATTAAACCTACCCTACTATACCGCAACGGCCTGGCATCATAAAGTACTGCCTGCTGCACTACAGAGCAAAGATCTATTGGAAGTGTTGCCAGAAGCAGAAGCCTTTGCAATCGATGAACTGATGCCGGCCTTGGCCAAAGGTGGGTTTATCTCCGATGCAGAAAAAGATGCCATTGCTACCAAGATGAGTTACTATTCGGGCTTGAGCAAAAAGACCATACTAGACCTCAACCTAGATGTTCCGACCAGCTATTTTTGGAAGGAGCTCCTACGCGACGAAAGCGGTTATACCGTTGGGCGCTTGGATTCACGTTACTTAGGTTTGGATAAGACCATAGCCGGAGAACGCCCAGATTATAATTCGGAGATACAGTCTTGGCTGCATTCCTTTACCCCGGCAATCAATTATTACATTAGAGAGCATTTGAACTTTAAGACCGATATAAAATACAATATGTTCGGTCCTGTGCGTCCTTGGGACAATCGCAACAATAATGTTCGCGATCAGTTGCGTCAGGCCATGGCAGAAAATCCATATCTGAACGTCTTGGTACAATCTGGTTATTACGACGGTGCAACTACTTATTTCAATGCGAAATACACCATGTGGCAAGTAGACCCTAGCGGACGCATGAAAGATCGTTTTGAGTTCAAGGGTTACCGCTCTGGGCATATGATGTACTTGCGCCGACAGGATCTGGAGGCAGCGAATAACGACCTGCGCGCCTTTATCTTAAAGACGACCAATAAAGGAAAATCTGCTAAGTATTAAAATGGAAGAAAAGGCGCCCCAACACCACGATCTGGTTACTTATTCTGCACTAGAAGAAAAATTAAATATATGGTCGCACGGCATCGGATTTCTCCTTGCCGTTGCGGCCTTACCCTTACTTATAGTCAAAGCGAGCATTAAAGGTTCGGCTTGGCACATTGTCAGTTGGAGTATCTTCGGAGCGAGTATGGTCGTGCTATATGCGGCCTCAACGCTTTATCACTGGAGTAAGAAACCAAAGCTTAGAAAACGCTTCCGGATCTTTGATCATGCAGCCATTTATTTATTGATCGCAGGGACCTACACCCCTTTCACGCTCACTACCCTGAACGGGACGGTCGGATGGGTGCTTTTTGGGATCACTTGGGGCCTTGCTTTAGGTGGTGTTGTCTTAAAACTCTTCTTTACAGGACGCTATGACCGACTTTCTACGGTACTTTATGTCGCAATGGGATGGATGGTGATCTTTGCAGTAAAACCCATGGTAAACAACCTGGATACAGTTTCCCTTTGGTACTTACTGGCAGGAGGAATCTCCTATACTGTAGGCGCTGTATTGTACAGCCTGCCGCGCTTGCGCTTTAATCATGCAATTTTTCACGTCTTTGTTTTAGGAGGAACGATCTGTCATTTTTTTGCGGTCTATCTCTCCATAAAAAGCTGATTCCAGTGTTACCGATAGGTTATTTTTAGAGGAATTTGATTTTTATTTTGCATTTATTGGAATCCGCCTTGGTTTTAACCGTAACTTTGTAGAAGTATTATTAATTATTTTTTATGTTACACGGAACCGTTAAATTCTTCGTCGAAGACAAAGGCTACGGCTTTATCACCGAAGATGATTCAAACACGGATTACTTTGTTCACATTTCCGGATTGACTACAGAAGTTAAAGAAGGCGATAAAGTATCATTTGAATTAAAAGAAGGAAAAAAAGGTATGAACGCAGTAAATGTTCAATTGGCTTAATTCAAATTGATCTAAGACATACACTTTTAAGACAAACCGCGCTCATGGCGCGGTTTTTTTATGTGTTGGAGTGAAGTGCAACCCGATTGCCTTCGGTATCTTCAAAAACACCCATAAACCCATGTTCTGGAGATATCTGTGTTTTCTCTCGTAATACTTTGCCTCCCGCTGCGGCTACTTTAGCCAAAGGGACAGCAACATCGTCCGTCATTAAATACACAAGGGTACCAGCATGATTGGGCGTATAGGTTTCGTGGGCTATCAAAGCTCCTGTTGCTCCTGCTGAAGGATCACCTGGAAAGAAGCACATATCAAAACCGCCGATATCTACTAGCTGCATCTGGCAATCCAGAATCTGCTCGTAAAATGCTTTCGCGCGTTTGATATCCGTTGTAGGAATCTCAAACCAATTGACAACTACCTTATTCACGACTCCATAATGGTTTTAAGCTTGGCCAAGCCTTCTTCAAAGTCCTTACCTACAGCTTTGTCCATATTAAAGAACAACATCATGATATTCATGGGCACGGGATTCTTGCCAGAAAAACCCCAGGTTACTTGCGTACCACCGGTCGCTGTTTCATCGGTTTGTATATAAGCATCGCTCTGTGATTTCCAGGGCTTAAAGAAGCGCAGTTCGGTTTCAATACGCTCGCCGTCTTCTATATTCTTTATTTCTTGCTCCCCAACACCTACTTCTTTGTTGCCTTCCCATTTAGAGACAAAACCAACAGTGCCATCCTCGCCTATAAATTCCTGCTTCATATCTGGGTCTTTGGCTTTCCAGGGAGACCACTCGTCTTGATTCTTGATAGATTTCAAATAGGCAAAGACCTCCTGCTTAGGTCGGTTTATGGTTATGCTTCTGTGAACGTGATAACTTTTTGGGGCGATCAGTGCCAACAAGGCAATAAGGGCGAGAAGTCCGCCCAAAATATAAAGAACGATCATGATTAAAAAAGTTTAGTTAGTCTACTAAAGATACAAAAAGACTCAGTCTTTAAACAGAGCCGCTTCTATTTCTAATAAGGTAGCAATAAGGTCCTTCAGCACTGCAGGTGGATCTTCCAGCGCAAAGTAATCTGTCTCAAGTTCTTCTTTAGCCGTATCTAATTGTAAGGAATACATCAAGGCTGCATCTGCGGCTACAGCATCAGATACTTCAAAATCTGCCTTTAAAGCTTCACTATCCAATGCGGCCAAAGCCTTTTTGATTGCCAATACTTGCTCGGGTTGTAGTGTCTTAGTTCTTGAAGAGTTTACAGTACCCTGCTCCGTAATTGTGAGTTTATCTTGGGTAAAGACTATAGCTTTAGTATAGCCCCTTGTCTGCGCCATTAAACTGATTTCTCGATACTCCATTTGTTGCGCTACAGTAGCGTTTACACAGCTCAGCAGCAATCCGCAGCAAACTAAAAAGCAAAAAAAAGTGCTCCGAAGAGCACTTTGAAAATTGTTGATCATACTATAGATAAATATCTTCTCTTGCACCACCAGCAGCGAACAAGGCACGCATTCTGGCTTTTTGACCTTCTGAGAACATAAACATACAACGATCGTCTACATAGTCCATATAGTTCATGAACATATCGCTAGAACGACAGTGGTTAGTTGGGTAATTTGGACATCCGTAGTTTGGACGGTCGGACTTTGGTGTATCTGAAACAAAGTCATCGCGGTTACAACGGCCATCACCCCAAATGTGACGTAGGTTCAAATAATGACCTACTTCGTGTGTAGTAGTACGCCCTTTGTCAAATGGAGCCGAAACATATCCGGTATCTCCAAAGAACTGAGGAGCAACAACGATTCCATCGGTAGACGCGCTACCTCCAGGGAACTGCGCATATCCAAGGATTCCACCGCCAATATTGGCTACCCAAATGTTCATATGAGTGCTTGGTGAAACCACATCAGAACCACCGTTAGCGCTGAATTTTACAGCATCATTAGTTCCCCAAGAAGAACGTGTAGAAGCCACACGGATCACTTGGTCTAGTGTAAAGTTGATGTCAGAATCTGCAACAACTCCCGCAAACTCGGCAGGAACGCCACTTACATCGCTGTTGGTAGCTCTAAAGTCAGCGTTCAGTACATCGATCTGCGATTGAATCTGAGCCAAGCTGATGTTCTCTGCAGGATTAGCTGTGTTGTACACTACATGCACCACAACTGGGATGTTGATGTTACCAAGACCGTCATCTACTGGGTCTCCACCGCCGCCGGTGTCACCGCCACCGCCGCCATTACCGTTTCCATTACCGTTACCGTTACCACCTGGGGCACGACTGGCTAAGATCTCCCGGGTTTTCTGCTCAACTAAGAACATACGATCGGCTAAGCCCGGATCTTCTTTCAGTTGACGTTCCAATACTTGCATTGAATGACATTTTCTCGAAAGATCTTGACTCTCTAGGCTTAAATCGGCCTTAAGGGTAAAATCGCTCATGTCAACGGAAGTTTCTTGTAAAGGAGCATCTGCGGACTCTTGCTCACAGGCTACCAAAAGTAGACTCAATGCGAACAGTCCAAAAATTACTTTTTTCATAAGTAAATGGGTTATAATTAGTGAATTGAATGATTGGCCCGAAAATAAGGAAATCAGACAAGATTTTAAGAGGATTTTAAGACAATTATCAACAACTCTATCAAAAAACTGAGAATTATTCAGTGTCTTCCATATAGCGTTGAATAATCTGGTCCGCATTCTTAATGCTTTTCAAGGTCCAGTCGACCCTTTTTTCGAGTATTTCGGCCTCATTGAGTTGCCAAGGGATGTTCTCACTCCGCAGCCTACCAACCAGCTCGTATAGACTAATAGCAGCAGCTACCGAGATATTCAAACTTTCTGTAAAGCCATACATCGGGATGGTCAAATGTGCGTCTGCTTCTTGCATGACATAATCGCTTAAGCCGTCGCCTTCCTTGCCAAAAAAGAGCGCGATCTTTTCGGTAAGGTCTAAGGTCTTCGGCCCAACAGCTTCACCATGCGGTGTAGTGGCAATGATCTTGTATCCTTGAGCTCTCAGGCTAGCAATACAGGATTCTACGGAGTCATAACGGATAACATCGACCCACTTTTGAGCACCCATCGCGATCTCTTTGTCAATGCGACGCCCTTCTATCTCTTCTATAACGTGAAGTTCTTGGATCCCGAAGATATCGCAACTGCGCACTACCGCAGAAGTATTGTGCAATTGATAAACTCCTTCGGTAACCACTGTAATATGTTTGGTACGCTGGGCGAGCACTTCCTTGAACAGTTCCCGGCGACGCTCGGTTAAAAAGTCTTCTAGATAAGCAAATAATTGGGCATCCATAATTTGTAAATTAGTAAATATTCTTAAGGGCTGCAATCGAATGAAAATAACAGTACTCAGTGGCGCAGGCGTAAGCGCAGAAAGTGGTCTAAAGACCTTTAGAGATTCCAACGGACTTTGGGAAGGTCACGATGTAATGGAAGTTGCTTCACCGCAAGGTTGGCGGGCTAACCCAGAACTCGTACTGGACTTTTACAACCAACGCAGAAGACAACTCTTGGAGGTAGCTCCTAATAGTGCTCACACGGCCCTAGCAAAACTAGAGCAAGACCACCAAGTGAACATAGTGACACAAAATGTGGACGATCTGCACGAACGCAGCGGGAGCTCTGAGGTGCTTCACCTACATGGAGAATTGTTCAAAGTGCGCTGCAGTAAATACCACGATGACATTCGCCTGTGGAAAAAAGACCTGAACCTTGGCGATCTGAGTAAGAATGGGCATCAACTAAGACCACATATTGTTTGGTTTGGCGAAGATGTTCCACTAATTGCGAAAGCTGCAGAAATTGTGAGCCAATGCGAAGTATTGATCATCGTTGGAACTTCTATGCAGGTCTATCCTGCCGCAGGCTTGTTGAACTACGCACCGCTAGAGACACCCATATATTTTGTAGATCCGAATCCGGCAATAGCTTCGGGAGGCCGAGTAAAAGTAATCGCCTCAAGTGCCACACAAGGCATCCCTACTGTGGTCGATCTCCTAAGCTGAGTAGTGCTCTGTACCTCTCCGCCCAATCCACCATTGCAGTGATCTGCGCATCGCTGAGTACAGCATCTTTGTGCACCCAAGTGTAAGAGTCCAGGGGCATATGTTTTTTCTTGACCTCTTCTATGAGCTCCTCCATTTTGTGATCTTTTCGCCTTTTGGAATAGGAATCCCACTCAGAAAAATTCAATTCGCCTTTACCGTGGTCGATATGATCGGCCAACCAATAAGAGATGGGCGCGACCTCGGCGTACCAAGGATATCGCGTATTGTTGCTATGACAATCTAAACAGGCTGTTTTAAGGGTCTGCATCACCTCATCCGGAGGATTGGTCTCTGCAACAAAGGCAGCCAGATAATCACCCTCCGCCCTGTTCTTATCCACACGAAAGAATTGCATCACCACAAAGGCGATCAAAGCGAGGATCAGCAGTTTTTTAAGTATCTTCATCTGCAGTTAGTTGATGATTCAAATTAAGCTATTTTGACACGCCAAGCTCTTGAAGAAACGTTAAATTATGCCAAGGCCTACCGCGCCAGCAGACAAGAAGCTGCTAATTGGGTTTTGGCGCATCCGGACTGCTTTAAAGACCTACTCACCTTTGTCGGTCAAGAAGCTACTGACCGCTCTCACAAGGCGGCTTGGGTCTTAGAATTTGTGTGTAAGGCTAAGATGGAACTTTTGCTTCCGCATTTGGATCTATTTTGCGAACTGATCCAAAAGGTCACAAAGGACCAGACCAAAAGGCCCATGGCCAAGATCACCGAACTCTTATGTTTGGGTTACTATAAGCAAGCAGATAAAAAAATCCAGGCTGCCTTAAAGCAGGAACATCGCCAGGCGTTTACTGCGGCTTGCTTTGACTGGGTCATCAACGAGGAAAAAGTAGCCTGTAAAGCTTATAGTATACAAAGTTTGTATTGGCTAGGTACAGAGTTCGATTGGGTGCATCCGGAGCTCAAATTGATACTGCAAGAAGGTTATGCCAAACACTCTGCCGGTTATAAGGCAAGAACGCGCACATTCTTAGCAATGATGGAGAAATATCAGGCCGAAAAGCAGTAGTGAAAATTTGGTTTTAAACCGTATCTTAGCCCTTTCTTAAAAATTAGCCCAAATGAGCAATACGGCCCTCCGTGCAATTTCTCCAATAGATGGACGCTACGCAAGTAAAACTGATGCTTTAGCAGATTATTTTTCTGAAGAAGCACTGATCAAATACCGCATACGAGTAGAGATAGAATACTTTATTGCGCTCTGTGAATTGCCCTTGCCTCAGCTCAAAGATTTTGATCACGGACAATTTGAGGCCATTAGAAAGCTATACACGGAATTTAGTGCAGCAGACGCTAAACGTGTAAAAGAAATTGAGGGCATTACCAACCACGACGTAAAAGCTGTGGAATACTTCATTAAAGAAGGTTTTGATCGTTTGGGAATTGGAGCGGATAAAGAATTCATTCACTTTGGATTGACCTCCCAAGACATCAACAATACCGCTGTACCCTTATCGCTTAAAGAAGCCATAAACGACGTTTACATCCCGCTTTTTTTAGAGCTGATTGAAAAACTAGAAGGCCTTGTGGAGCAGTGGAAAGACATTCCAATGCTGGCTCGTACACACGGACAGCCTGCCTCCCCTACCCGTTTGGGCAAAGAGATCGCTGTTTATGTGGTGCGTTTGCGTGAGCAATTGGATCTGCTCAACGATATTAAAAGCGCAGCGAAATTCGGAGGCGCCACAGGAAACTTCAACGCCCACAAAGTTGCATATCCGGAGATAGACTGGAAAGGCTTTGCAACCGATTTTGTGCAAGAGAAGCTTGGCCTACACCATTCGTTCCCAACCACGCAGATAGAACATTACGACCATATGGCTGCTTTGTTCGATGGCTTAAAACGAATCAACACCGTAATTTTGGATATGGATCGTGATTTTTGGACCTATATCTCTATGGATTACTTTAAGCAGAAAATTAAAAAAGGAGAAGTAGGTTCGTCGGCCATGCCGCATAAGGTAAACCCTATCGACTTTGAAAACTCCGAAGGAAACCTCGGTATCGCCAATGCAGTCTTTGAGCACTTGGCGGCTAAACTTCCAGTATCTCGCTTGCAACGCGACCTTACAGATTCTACGGTAATGCGAAATATTGGGGTGCCTATTGCCCATACGGTTATCGCCATCAAGGCAACGCTAAAAGGCCTGGGCAAACTATTGCTCAACGAGCAGGCCTTGGCTAAGGACTTGGAAAACAATTGGGCTGTAGTGGCAGAGGCCATTCAAACTATCTTACGCCGTGAGGGCTATCCGAATCCGTACGAAGCCTTAAAAGGTCTAACACGCACCAATGAGGCTATTACCCAGCAAACCATGGCAGCGTTCATTGCGTCCTTAGATGTTTCAGACAGCCTAAAACAAGAAATGCTGGCTATTACACCAGCATCCTACACGGGAATATAATTTTTATCCGAATTAAGCAGTAGAATGTCTATTACGTCATAAAACTGCTTCAAAAAGAAATACTGAACCCTTCCTAATTTTAACGTAGCGCTGCTATGCCTAAAATTACGAAGGGCTCATTTTTATTGCATTTTTTAGCCTCATTACGAAATTCCACTACCTAATTCGGATAATTTTGAAGAATTAATCTTCAATTTCTTCGATGATGGAATCGAGCTTGGTCTCAGAGACCTCGTCGTCTACCCATCCTTCTTGGTCTTCCCAAGAATCGTCATAGTCTTCGTCGCTTGTATCAAAAAGCTGACCCAATCCGTTCATTTGGCTCACGTCCAGATCTCCGGTTTCTATAGAGCGCATCATGTTCACGAATTTCTCCGGATCCATATCGTTCCCCGTCAGCCTAAAGATCGCAAAACCACGCTCCTCGTCGCTGGCAAAGATCACCAACTCGTCAATGGCATCGGTCTCTCCTACGAACTTCAAAGATGCCCCTTGTGTTGGAGAACCAAAACTGATCAGGGTCTGATACTGCTCTCGGGCCAAAATATCTATCACATTTTGCTTTTCCTGTTGGTATTCTGTCTTAAGAGAATCTCCGTCTTTGATAGGATAAGCCATAATGTTGAGCTTACGCACAGACTGCATCACTTCTTTTTGCTCTGCATTGAGCAGATCGCTGTCTTCTGTGATCAGACTAGAAGGTACGTCAAACTTGACAAAACGGTTGTCTTCTTGTTTGTCTACAAAATAGGACTGTAAAGTGGGTTCCTCGTTGCAACTAACCAAAGTTGCAGCGAGGAATATCCCTAAGCTAATTATTGCTAATAAATGTTTCAATCGCCTTAGTTTTTCTTATCGATGTTCTTGAGCTCTTCGCTTCCTGGCAACTTTAGATCTTTGGTCAATTGCGAGATCTGACTCAGGTTTAGATCGCCGGTAAGGCTCATGATCACTGACATCTGCTTGCCGTCAATATCGCCGGTAACATGCATCAGCAACTCTTTTACAAAGCCTTCGCTTTCGCCGTCCTGTGAATAAAAGCGCACGCGCTTACCTTCACTGCTTACTCGCATCAACTCTTCCAGTTTAGGATTGCTCTTTAGGTAATTAGTCACCGTAGTATTCATATCGTTACGGGTTGCCTCATCTTCTGTCACAAAAACACGGATATTGTCAATATTGTCAATGAGGTCTTTGTAGGCTTGTGCCTCCGGATCGTCGGTTTCAAAATCGATGTCGCGGATCAACTTGAACATCTTTGCGGTAGCTACAAAGGAAGTTACTTTCCCGTTAGTCTCATATTTGTCAAATACATCTTGCGCAAAACCGGTTGCGGTTACTACCAAAGCCAAGATTAAAATTACTGCTCTCTTCATACGTTTATTGAATAAATGAATTGCTTATTTAAAAATTTGTTCTGCGGCCTTGTCAAATTCATTGAGGTAGGCCATTCCTTCAATGCCGTCATTAAGATTGCCAGAGATCATTTCTAACGCTTTCTTCGCTTGCTCAAAAGCTTCTACTGCTTCTTGTTGCTCTGCGGTCAAGGTTGGGCTGTCGTCTGCGCTGTTGTTCATAAAGATTCCAACACTCAATAACACTCCAATCACAGCGGCGGCTGCATAGCCCCAAATTGGATTTCGTCTCTTTTCTTGTGGCACCACAAATGTTTTTTCAGATTTCTGCTGACGCATATACCCAAAACCTGCAAAGAGGTCTTTGTAAGGGGCCAAATGGTCCGGCAGATCCGCAGTAGCAAAGTACTGCGCTAATTGAGCTTCTTGCTCTAAGGTGGTGTTCCCCTCAAAATACTGCTCCAATAAGGATTCTATTTTAGCTAACTCCATAATTGTATTGTTTTATCAATGCTTCCCTAATGGTTTTACGTGCGCGGCTCAAAGCCACTCGTATAGCCGTGGGTTTCATATCTACTATTGCTGCGATCTCGTCAAAATCATATTGCTCTACATCGCGTAATTGAATTATCATACGTTGTTGTTCCGGTAGGGTTTCCATGATCTCAAAAACCATACGAACACCGTCATTAGCCTCTACTTGATCTTGCAATCTAGCATGTGGCGACTGATAGTTACTGTGTACTATCTTAAGGTGACCTGCTTGTTTGGATTTTAATCGGTCCAAACAATAGTTTTTGGTCATGGTCATCGCAAAAGCCTCTGGGTTGTTATAGTTGCTCATGCGCTCCTTTCCCTTCCACAACTTTAAAAGAACTTCTTGAACTGCATCCTCTGCCTCATCCGTAGAAACCAAGATTCTTCTCGCCAAACGATACATCTTATCTTTGAATGGCATTACAACATGTAAGAACTCCTCTTGTTTCATTTTTCTGATGGTTGGCAATGATGCGCTTCTGAAGTTAGGACGAACCAGGCAATTTTTTGTTACAAAAAAAGTTTAAATTCGCAATGAACCCATGTTTTATGCGTTTTTGCAAGGGAAAAGATTTTTTCCCGACTTAAAAGTATCATGGCATAATTCATGTTGCCTTTATATAAAAAGCTATGCGAAAAATATTCCTACTTACTGCGGTGACAGCCCTACTGTTTACCACAGCTGCTTGTTTCGAGGATCAGGACGACAACCTGACCGGAAATAACAATGGCAATGTTGCCTTTACCATCAATGATTTTATTTGGAACGGCCTTAACGCCTTTTACCTGTATAAAGACGATGTTCCCAATCTGGCCAACGATCGTTTTGCAACGGTCGAAGAAAAAACTGCCTTTACCAGTTCGTATCCTAGTCCTGAAGCCATTTTTGACGATCTGATCTATCAACCCGGGGTCATAGACCGATTCAGTTTCTTGGTAGACGATTATATCGCGCTAGAACAGCAGTTCCAGGGGGTAACCAAAAACAACGGTATGGAATATGGTTTGGTGTTCTATCCAGGGAGTGAATTTGAGGTATTTGGTTATGTGCGCTACGTTTTGCCTGGCACTAGTGCGGAAGCAGCAGGTTTGACCCGAGGCGTTATCTTTAATACAGTAGATGGTCAACAGCTCAACAACGACAATTTTAGAACATTATTAGCTCCAGACAGCTATACCATAGGTTTAGCTACTTTTGACGGAGATACCGTTACCCCAACAGGAGAAACCGTTGACCTGACCAAGGTGGAATACACCGAAAATCCAATCTTAATTGCAGAGACACTCAACGTAAGTGGGCAAAATATTGGCTATTTGATGTATAACGGCTTTACCTCCAATTTCGATGAACAGCTTAATGATGCCTTTGGACAGTTTGCTGCGGATGGGATCACGGACTTGGTGCTAGATCTGCGCTATAACCCAGGTGGTTCTGTGCTAACGGCCATTACCCTTTCGAGCTTGATCACCGGCCAGTTTACAGGAGAGATCTTCACCACAGAAGAGTGGAATAGCGACAATCAAGCCTTTTTTGAGGCCAACGACCCGGAACGTTTGATCAACCGTTTTATCAACGAGACCCGCAATGGATCCGCGCTTAATAGTTTGAATTTAAATCAGGTCTATGTCTTGACCACGAGACGTTCAGCTTCTGCTAGTGAATTGGTCATCAATGGCTTAGACCCGTGGATCAATGTAGTGCAGATCGGAGGTACTACTACCGGTAAATTCACGGCCTCCACCACCCTATACGATTCAGAGAACTTTGGTAGAGCCGGAGCTAATCCAGATCACACTTATGCCATGCAGCCCTTGATCTTGAAATCTGTTAACGCCAATGGAGTTACCGATTATTTCGACGGTTTGGCACCAGACACCTTATTGCCGGAAGATTACACCAACCTCGGTACGCTAGGCGATGTCAACGAACCCTTATTGGCAGAAGCATTGTTTCAGATCACTGGAGCGGGCTTTGGGGCAGCACCAAAAACAAGCGGCCCAGAACTTCAAGAAGTTTCAGGCCGCAAAGAACAATTGCCTCATTTCGATGAGTTGATCTATGACCTGCCCTTACCGGAATCCACAGGTAACTTTCAATAGACTATAAGTTTATATTCATACCCAGGCTAAAATTTCTGCCCAAGGTTTGAAAGCGGAAGAGTTCTTCATACTCCTGGTTGAGTAGGTTGTTTACTCGAGCGGTGAATCCAATAGCGTCATTTAGACGAAATTGTCCATACCAATCCAGAATTCCAAAGGCGTCAAGGGTAACGGCCTCGTTCTCAAAACTCAAGGAATTGAAAAAGGCATCTTCGCGTGCTGCATTGTACTGGTATTGCAATCCGCAGTTGAATTTCTGAGTCCATTGCACATTTAAACTCGCGTTTAATTTATGCTCCGGAATTCGCAGACTAAAGCGTTCGTCTGGCTTGGTGTAGGTATAGTTGACATTAAAGCGAACTTTCCCGGTCTGGAACTGGCCTTCTACCTCTATTCCGCTAGCGCTAAAGTCTTCTGTGATATTCTGATATTGGAAGATGAACAGATCCGGGTCTACAGTAACAAAGTCAATAAAATCTTCTTCCAAACGGTTGAAGTAAACTACACTTAGATTAAAGGAATCTGTTTTTCCAACAGCTAAACCTGCTTCTATGGTTCGGTTATTCTCAGGGTTCAATTCCAGATTTCCGTAATTAGGATCAAAAAGTTGGAACAAGCTTGGGGTAATATAAGCCGTACTGTAGCTGGCCAAGACTTTGGCATCTAGGTCTCCCAGTTTCTTTGTAAATGATGGATTTATGTGATACACCACAGCATTGTCGTAATTACTATGTGTATTTAAACGCACTCCAGCATTCAGATTCAATCCAAAATCACTTTGATAGACCACATTTAAATACGGATCAATGATATCGAAATCGGCCGTTTGATCGTCGATGTCCTGGTTGAACTCCGAAGCGCCAAAAGGAATAGAAAAAGAATTGAAATCACTGAATTGCCCATTGACTCCCACTACTGTGCTGAACTGTTTGTTCCACTGATGATTCCAGTAAGCATCTACCGCAAAGAAACGACTGTCAAAACGCGATGGGAACGACGAGGCAATGTCGCGATCTGTCCAGCTATAGGCATCGTTGACCACTACGCGTCCCTTTTGGTACCGATACGTTAGATTTCCGCGGAGCTGCTGCAGCTCGGTCGTACTTAAGTTGTTGGCATCGGTATAATCGAAGTTGTCAAAAGCTGCCTTAAATCGCGCCTGGCTAAAACTCCTAGAAATGCGCAAACCATTCTTAAAGTCATAGCCAATGCTGGCTGTTGCGGAATAAGAATTGAACGGGTCGTTACTAAAGGCCGGTTCGCCCTCTGGGGTTGCAACTGCAGAAAGTCCTGTGCGCGATTGATGATCTAGCTGCATTTGGTATGACCATCCTTTGTAAGTTCCACCCATACGCGCGGAATTGTTAAAAGCTTGCACCCCAAAACCGCTGCGCTCACTAGAATTCTCTGTAGCCAAACTCGTGCTGGCTTGTAAACCGAATACCTTATCGCTATTCTTTTTAGAGGTCAAGGATATAACTGCAGTAGCTGCTCCGGAGCCATATAAAACACTAGAGGCCCCTTTAAGCACTTCTATTTTTTCAAATCCGGAGGCGGGAAGCAGCCGCAAGTCAAAATCATTGGCAATCTGAGATGGATCATTTACTTGTACTCCATCGATGAGCACTACGACTTGGCGATTTCTACCTCCGCGTACAAAATAACCGAGGTTTTGCCCGCCATTGGATCTACTACCGTTGATCTCAATGCCAGAAATTCGGTTGAGCAATTGAGCAACCGAGCTGTTGGGCTCCAGTGCGATCTGCTCCGCAGTAATGCTACTGATGATTTTTCCGCTATTGGCAGAGGCCAAAGGGGTTTTTGAATCTAAATAAACAGTGTCCAGAGATTGTTGTCGGCCCGCAGACTGCGAGAATCCAACGGTAGACAATCCCAACACCATTCCAGTAATACAAAGAATCTTCTTCATTTTTAAAGATGTTTACTGGAATAAAAGATGTGGCAAGTTAGTTCGACCTCGAACAGGCCGATACTGCATGCAAAACTTTTATCCCGAAAGTTTAACGTTATTTGATTGTCTCGGGCAGGTCTCCTGACTTGCTGCGGAAGTTGGCCTTCCCATCTCTTAAAAGACAGTGGCTTTTTATCAACTTCCTAATGCCAAAGGCATCGCTTACAGTTGCGGGAACAGTTCTTGACTTTCACAAGATTCCCTTTTAAGAACATTTCGTTACCGAATATGTTCACCCAATACGGAGGCGAAATTAAACAAATTAAATCCCGCAAGCGGTCAAAAGGTCAAATAATATTATTTTTGAGCATGCGCAAAACCCTTACGCTGCTACTGGCAGTATGCTTTCTTTTAGCCTGTAAAAACGAATCCTCTACTGAGCAATCTGATAGGATCGTTAAGACGCAGCAAATTCAGAACAGCGTGACGCATGCCACAGGTTTTCGTTTATATCACTATTCCGACTACAGTATTTTAGAAGTAGACAACCCTTGGCCTGAAGCGGACAGAACTTTTAGATACTTGCTGTATACTCAGCGCGCCATGCCGCTTCAAGATGCAGCAGAGAATTTTGACGCCGTGATCACGGTTCCGGTGAAGTCTCTGGTAGTGACCTCTACTACTCATATTCCGTCTCTAGAAGCATTAAATGCAGAAGAATTACTCTTGGGGTTTCCGCAAACAGATTATGTCTCTAGCCCAAAGACTAGAGCCTTAATAGACGCCGGTAAGGTCAAGGAATTGGGTGGAACACAGCAGCTCAATCTAGAACTTCTTATCGACGCCGCACCAGATGTGGTTGTTGGTTTTGGTGTTGATGGAGACAACAAAACACTAGATCGTGTTCAGGAGGCTGGAATCCCAGTGGTTTACAACGGAGATTGGGTCGAGCAAGATCCGTTAGGAAAAGCTGAATGGCTTAAATTCTTTGGGGCCTTACTCGATAAGAATGAGCAGGCCACGACTGCCTTTAACAAAATAGCCGAAGAATACTCCCGCGTTAAAGCCTTGGCGCAGAATCAATCGGACACCCCTACTGTCTTAAGTGGAGCCATGTACAAGGATGTTTGGTATCTGCCCAATGGCCAGAGTTGGGCTGCGCAATTTTTACGAGATGCAAAAGCCGATTACCGATATGCAGACACTCAAGGGAAAGGGAGTTTATCATTGAGTATAGAGTCGGTGCTAGAAAAATCTCAAGACGCAGCTTTTTGGATAGGTCCGGGCCAATTCACCTCTTTGACACAAATGGCCGAGGCCAATGCAATTTATGCAGAGTTTGCGGCTTTTAAAGCTGGAGAAGTATACAGTTTTACAACCAATAAAGGTCCCACGGGAGGGGTGATCTATTACGAACTCGCTCCAAATAGACCCGACCTTGTTCTAAAAGACCTGATTCGGATCTTACATCCGGAATTACTGCCTGAGCACGAACTGTATTTTTTTAGCAAGCTCGAATGAAATGAATACAAAGCCCGCTTTTAGATTCTTTTTTCTAGGCGCTTTGTTGTGTCTGCTTTGCCTTGTACTTAATGTAAGTCTGGGTTCTGTGGCTATCCCCTTTAAAGACACTTTACAGATATTGAGTGGTGGTGAGACGGCCACCAGCAGTTGGGATTATATCGTTTTAAACTATCGTTTACCTAAAGCCTTAACAGCCCTAATGGTCGGCAGTGGTTTAGCCATTGCTGGCTTGCTCATGCAAACGCTTTTTCGCAACCCTTTGGCAGGACCTTTTGTTCTAGGGATCTCTAGTGGAGCGAGTTTGGGGGTTGCCCTTTTGGTCTTAGGAGCGGGTATCTTCGGAGGCTCTATAGCCGGACTGGCTTTTAAAAGTTGGGGCATTGTAGCAGCTGCCAGTGTAGGAAGCTTCTTGGTGCTACTAGCAGTTATGGCTGTAAGTACACGGGTTAAGGACACTATGGCTATATTGATCATTGGACTTATGTTTGGTAGTTTGACAGCGGCCGTCGTAGCTGTTATGGCTTATTTTAGTCCTGCAGAAGACTTACAACGCTATGTGTTTTGGTCTTTTGGAAGTTTAGGCGGAAACTCTTGGAATAGCATAGGTATACTCGCTTTATTCTTTGGACTTGGGAGCCTCTTGAGTGTAGCGAATATCAAAGCCTTAAATGCGCTTTTACTAGGGCCTCAGTACGCCCAAAGTATTGGAGTTCATTTAAAGCGGGCCACACTTTGGATCATTTTGGCAACCTGTATCTTGGCAGGAGCTATAACCGCTTTTGCAGGTCCAATAGCCTTTGTCGGCTTGGCCGTACCACATTTGACCAGACTCTTTTTAAATACTTCGGACCACAGAATACTGCTACCGGCAGTGGGTCTCTCCGGAGCGATATTAATGCTGATCTGCGATTCCATAGCGCAATTGCCTTATAGCGAGCTTACCCTACCGATCAATGCGGTAACCTCTTTGTTTGGAGCTCCGGTGGTGATCTGGTTGTTGGTTCGCAAGCGTAAACTTCTATTCTAATGGCCAAACAGTTAGCAATAGAAATAGAGGATCTTAGCATAGGTTATGGAAAGGGCAACAAGGCTTTTGTGGTGGCCGATGCCATTACTTTAAAGCTTGAGCCTGCTTCACTCTATGGATTGATAGGCATTAACGGTTCGGGAAAATCAACACTGATCAAAACCTTAAGCGGGGCCTTGAATCCCTTAAGCGGGGAATTCAAGCTTCAGGGTGAATATGCACATAGGCTTACTATGGAAGCCCGGGCAAAAATGCTAAGTGTAGTGCTTACTAAATCTCCAGTTTCGCTCAATTTGAGTTGTTATGAACTGGTGGCATTGGGTAGGCATCCGTACACCAACTGGGTGGGTAAACTCACAGCTTTAGACAAAGAAGCTATCTATGATGCGCTAGAGAAAACAGACCTAACAGCCTTAAAGGACAAAAAATGTTATCAGCTTAGCGACGGTCAACTGCAGCGTGCACTACTTGCACGAGCCATTGCACAAGACACTCCTATTATTATTCTGGACGAACCCACCACCCATTTGGACTTACACCATAAGTTCAATATGCTAAAACTGATGCATCAATTGGCAAGAGAGGGTAAAACAGTGCTGTACGCCACTCACGATTTAGAGCAGGCCTTGGAACTTTGCGATAGTATCTTGTTGGTAAAAGACAAGCGCATAGCGTCCTACAGCCGAGAAAAAGTGTTGACCTCCGGGGTATTGGAATCCTTATTCCCAAAAGAGACGGTGCGATTCGATGCGGAGTCCAAGCGTTTTTTTCTCAACAAATAAGGATTTATAAATTGTCGGATTCCGAAGCATAAAAATTCCGATAGTTCCGTTGGCTTCCCTATCTTTAACCTAATTATGACAAGCGAAGTACTCTTATTTGTATTCTTAGCCATTTTGTGCATGTTCTTTGGTGCATTTATTGGCAATTTATTGGCTCGACTCAAGTTCAAAGCACGCTCTTCTGCCTTGCAGGAGCGTTTGCATCAGGAGCACTTGCAGATCGAAAAACTCGATGAGCAATTTAAACGCGCCTTGAACGAAAAAGAAGCCCTCCGCGAAGAAAAGGAATTCTTAGGTCGGGAACTCACCAAGCAGAATGCGGCCTATGACCACCTGAAACAGCGCAGTCAGGAGCAGCAAGAAGAAATGACCAAATTGCAAGAAAAATTCACCAAGGAATTTGAGAATTTGGCCAACAAGATCTTTGATGAAAGTTCTAAAAAGCTCACCCATAGAAATAAAGAGAGCATTGAGAATATCTTGAATCCGCTGCAAGAAAAACTCAAGACCTTTGAAAAGAAAGTTGAAGATTCCAACAAAGAGAATATAGTTAAACACACGGAGCTAAAGCAGCAGATCAAAGGCCTGATGGAGCTCAACGAGCAAATGAGTAAAGAGGCGACCAACCTCACCAAAGCCCTTAAGGGAGACAGTAAAATGCAAGGAAATTGGGGGGAATTGGTCTTGGAGCGTGTCTTGGAAAAATCAGGTTTAGAAAAAGACAGAGAATATTCTGTACAATCGAGTTTTACTACAGAAGACGGGAAGCGCGTTTTGCCGGATGTGATCATTCACTTACCCGAGGGCAAAAAGATGATCATAGATTCCAAAGTTACCCTTACGGCCTATGAGCGATATGCCAGCGAGGACGATGAAACGCAGCGACCTGCTCTACTTAAAGAACATATTGCTTCTTTAAAACGACATGTGGACCAGCTCAGTGAAAAGAACTATCAGAATTTGTATCAGATAGAAAGTCCTGATTTTGTCTTGTTGTTTGTTCCTATCGAGCCCGCTTTTGCTATTGCCACTCAAGCCGAGCCACAACTCTATAATTGGGCTTTTGAGAAGAATATCGTGATAGTGACTCCAACTACCCTCTTGGCTACCTTACGAACCATAGACAGTATGTGGAATAACGAAAAGCAGCAGCAAAATGCTCTGGAGATCGCTAAACAAGCCGGAGCGCTGTACGATCAGTTTGTCAACCTAACAGACGATCTGCTCAAGGTTGGAAAACAATTGCAAACCGTGACCGGAACCTACGAGACCAGCATGAAAAAACTAACGGGCCGCGGCAATTTGATCACCCGAGTAGAAAAACTCAAAAAACTCGGAATAAAACAAACCAAGCATCTGAACGAAAATCTACTGAAACGCGCCGACGCTGATGAAACTGATTAAGTTGATAGAGATCATTGGCTATGGCGTAGTCTCTTTAGTAACCTGGTGGGCAGGCATTAGTGCTTTTTTTGAAAAGCCCAAACAGTCTGTGATAGACTCCTATTCCGGGGCAGTGACCTTCTTTGGTATTTTGTCTATGATCATTGCAGCCTGCTTGAGCTATGTGGTCTACCGAAAATGGAGCGAGTACAAAGCAGGTGACTTCAAATAAGCGCTAAGCCTTTTAAAACACGCGACTTAAATTAAATCCGAAGAAAAAATCACCGTCAGACCAATCTCCGGCACCACGAATTAGATAGCCGTCTTCGAACATAGCTTGCGCATTAGTAAAATGCAGCTGGAACACATGGCCACCAGTTTCCAGATCAACTCCTATAGAAAGTGGATTCTTAAAACTTGAATTTGAGTTTCTATTCAAATGCCAACCATAATCTGCATTCAGACTCCAGCGGGGGCTCAATTTGTAACGGGCTCCAAAGCCAAGGGCGAATTGGTCGTTATCTTCGTCGAAGAACTGAGGAGTTCCATTACCACTAATAGCAGTGCTGCGAGTCGCTAAGTTCTCGTGCAAATAGGTCGGAGCCAATAGCACAGAAAGTCGTTTGTTCAGTTTGGAAGAGAGCAACAATTGTGAGGTATATGTGAGTCGATCTGAAAACTCTAAATTGTTGAACAGGTCCTTATCTAAAGCTGTGTTCACAGTGACCAAGTTGTATCCTACCAAGGTGAACGGCAAGCCACTTTGCTCTTGCTGAAGCAATCGATATTTGGCATGAAGTCCGTAAGTCTTTTGCAAGGAACTACGCGCGAAGCCTAAATTTAGCCAAGGCCTTAAGCCGTAAATGAATTTGAGCTGCGTCACCGCCTGATCCAGACCAAAAAGATCGTCGATCCCATTTTTGACCGTTCCAAAACGGTGTGAAACAATAAAATAAAAGTCCTTGTGCCCTGCCAATTTGGTCGATTCGAAGTTCACGATCTTCAAACCTTTAAAAGCAGCGCTGACAGCTTGAGTACTGTCTATATCGGCCTCTAACTCGGCAAGAAGATCGTCTTGCGCAATGGCAGATCCGCAGCAAACCAATAGCGCTAAGAATATATTTAGAAAGTTTTTCATTTTAGTCGTTGATGATTTTACACTGATCCATACTGACCAGCTCGAAAAGGGAATCGTAGCCTAAGACTCGCCCTTTAATGATTAAATTTTCTTGTAGAGAAACTTCAGGGATACTGTCCAGCTTACAATACACGGAATTGGACAAAACCAAACCGTCTAATTCTAAAGCGGTCACATAGCCTCGTAATTCTACCGTAGTGTTACTCAAGGTATCTTCGCTGCCTGTCAATAAGGTCTTTAATTCAGAAGCGGTTCCCTTAAATACAGCTGTTTCCTGTTGAATATCTCGGTGATCCTGATAGAGGTAATTATAACCCAATACAGCAACTACCACCAAGACCAAAGCCACTATGATCCAAGATTTGCGCTTCATGATTAAATGGATTTAAGTTGCAGTTGTACATCTACCCATACCTCATCGGCTATTTTTTTGGCAACGATCTTTGGGATTTCTATGTTGAAGTCTTCTGGTTTTAAGGCAAAACGAGCCGACAATAGCAGGTCTTGATCTGCTTTGGAAAGCTGTAGTTCGGTTTCAAAAGCTTGTACCACTCCGTGGATCTCTAAAGAACCGCTGAATTGAAATGCCGTTTTACCAGCATTTATAGCCTTAAAATCAAAGTCTTTGATCTCACCTTTAAGAACTGCTTTAGGATATACTTCGGATTCCATATAGTTCTCGTTGAAGTGTTCTTCCATCAGGGCAATATCGAATCGAAAGCCTGTAACCAGAGCCAATACGGCCAATTGACCATTGTCTGAGTTCAATACAGCGCTCACGCTACTGTGCTTAGCTGCAACAGGCTCAAAAGAAGGCACAGAGGCCTCAAAGGCAATGCTTCCTGCTTTAGTCCCAAACTTTTGGGCCATGCCAATACTGCTACATAGCAGGAACAAGGTTGCTGCCAAATAATTTCTATAACTCATCGGGTGTTAGTTTTCGAGCAAGCCGTCCTCGCTCCATTGGATCAATAGGTCTATGGTCTGCTGTGGCAGGCGAGGCCCGCCAAGGGGCATCAAACCATCTGCGCCTTCTTCTCTGCTCACTCTGTCTAAGAGTCCGCGGTTCAGGACAGCATCTCTTGCAGCCAAATAAGAATCTAGGGACATTGGTGCACCGTTCTGAGGCGGATTGCTGTGACACACCACGCAACTGTTGTCAAAAATAAATTTGACATCGCTGTAGGTGACCTGTTCTTCTGCTTCTACCTCCGGAATAATGGGTTCCAGGTCGTCCTGAGTGTTGTTGCTGCATCCCCACAGCAGAACACCCAAGACGAATATTGGAATTAATTTAGTCATCACTTCAGACAGTTATTTCTTACTGAAGAACGATACGCAAGGACTGAGAACCTTCGTCTGTCTGAACACGCACAAAGTACACTCCAGATTTAAACACTCCCATAAAAATGCTGGTCCTATTATTGTTGTTAACCGGCGCATCCATGAGCTGTTTACCGTTTATATCAAAGAGTTGCACACGCTCCATCCCAACTGGTGAGTCAATGAAAAGCCAATCCTTTACCGGATTCGGATAAAACTCAAGATTGATGATCTGATTGTCGTCCACACTTAGGGCACCAACCTCGATAACACCATTCATACTAGGGTGAACATCACATTGATACGGGTTCGTCCCGACGTTTGGAAACTCACGAGAAAAGGTAGAACCACTCGGAAGCACCCCACTGTCAAAGGTGTCTGTACTTCCTGGCATAGAGGTTACCGTGTGAGGAGCGCCATCGGTCCAGATCCAGTTGACGGTATCTCCAGCTTCGATAACGAGTGTTCCTGGGTCAGCACCAATAAACCAATTGATGTTGTGCGTGGTTTGCGCTTGAAGATTAAAAGTCAAAAAGGTAATAAAGGCAAGTAAAATAGTTTTCATAGGTAGTCTTTTTTAGAAAATTGTTTAACGATTTAGTTGTCGTTAATACAACACCAGCATCCTATAAATTCCTACCTCAAAAGAAAATATTCATAAAAAACAACTGAAAAGAAAATGAATAAATATAGTTTCAAATTAATGATTATCAATATTTTACAGCTAAAACAAGGGAGCTAAAAAAAGCTGAAAATATTTTCAGGGATGAGGTTTTAGCAGTCGCCCTGGTTGAATATTTCGTTTTATGCAAATAAAAAATAGTTAAACAAAAAAGGTGTGATCTTTAGACCACACCTTGTTGTTCTGTGTTAATAATACTTACTTACTCAAGTACATTTTGCGTCTGGAGTAAAGCTCGTAGAATTCATCGTCCTTAAGACTTTCGATAAACAAGATGGACTCTCCTGTACTCTTCATCTCTGGTCCGAGTTGTTTGTTCACATTCGGGAATTTGTTGAATGAGAATACTGGTTGCTTGATAGCATAACCTTCTAATTGCGGATTGAACTCAAAATCGGTCACCTTCTTATCGCCCAACATGATCTTGGTTGCATAGTTCACATAAGGCTCACCATAAGCCTTAGCGATAAATGGAACTGTTCTAGATGCACGTGGATTCGCTTCAATGATATACACTTGGTCGTCCTTAATGGCGAATTGAATGTTGATCAAACCTACGGTGTTAAGCGCTAAAGCGATCTTTTTCGTGTGGTCTTTGATCTGCTGCATCACAAACTCGCCCAAATTGAACGGTGGCAAAGTAGCATTGGAGTCTCCGGAGTGAATTCCACAAGGTTCAATATGCTCCATAATACCTATGATGTAGACGTTCTCTCCGTCGCAAATGGCATCGGCTTCTGCCTCTATCGCTCCATCCAGATAATGATCCAGTAATAGTTTGTTGTTAGGGATTTTACGCAACAAGTCTACTACGTGAGCTTCCAAATCTTGCTTGTTGATCACGATCTTCATTCCTTGCCCTCCTAATACATAAGACGGACGCACTAATAATGGGAAATCTAGCTCATCTGCTAGGTCTAGTGCTTCATCTGCAGTCTCAGCAACACCAAATTTCGGATAAGGAATATTGTTCTCCTTCAATAAGGTAGAGAAGCTTCCGCGATCTTCGGCTAGGTCTAGAGACTGATAACTGGTTCCCATGATCTTTATGCCGTAACGGTCTAACTTTTCGGCCAGTTTTAAAGCTGTTTGTCCTCCAAGCTGCACGATGACACCTTCTGGTTTCTCGTGACGGATAATATCGTAGATGTGTTCCCAGAATACCGGCTCAAAATAAAGCTTGTCTGCTACATCGAAATCTGTCGATACAGTCTCTGGGTTACAGTTGATCATGATCGTCTCATAACCGGCTTCTGAAGCCGCGAGCACTCCGTGTACACAACAGTAATCGAACTCGATCCCCTGCCCGATACGGTTAGGACCAGAACCTAATACGATAATCTTCTTTCTATCTGTAGCAGGACTGTCATTCTCCACAAAGGTCTCTCCTTCTGGGGACGTCATTGTATTCTCGAAGGTCGAGTAATAATAAGGCGTTTGCGCTTGGAATTCCGCAGCACAAGTATCTACCAACTTATATACGCGACGTACATTGAGTTCTTCGCGCTTGTTGTAAACCTCACTTTCCAAACAGCCCAACATATGCGCTATCTGACGGTCTCCATAACCTTTTTGCTTGGCCTCTAACAGCAAGTCGCGGCTCAGCGTGTCTATGGTATAATTAGATATCTCCTTCTCTAGGTGATATAATTCTTCGTATTGCTTTAAGAACCACATATCAATCTTCGTGATCTCGTGGATGCGTTTAAGTGGGATTCCCAATTGAATGGCATCGTAGATCACAAAGACACGGTCCCAACTGGCGTGGGTCAATTTGTCTATGATCTGATCGTAGTTCGTATAGCCTTTTCCGTCTGCTCCTAAACCATTTCTTTTGATCTCGAGCGACTGCGTGGCCTTGTGCAGCGCTTCTTGGAAAGAACGCCCGATTCCCATCACCTCTCCTACAGCCTTCATCTGTAGCCCTAGTGTGCGGTCAGATCCTTCGAACTTATCAAAGTTCCAACGCGGGATCTTTACGATCACATAATCCAAAGTTGGCTCAAATAATGCCGAGGTGGTTTTGGTGATCTGGTTCTCTAATTCATCCAAGTGATACCCCATGGCCAACTTCGCTGCGATCTTTGCAATAGGATATCCTGTCGCTTTAGACGCCAAAGCAGAAGAGCGCGATACCCTTGGGTTGATCTCAATGGCAATGATCTCTTCTTCATCGTCTGGGCTAACGGCAAACTGCACATTACAACCTCCGGCAAAATCACCGATAGAACGCATCATATGGATAGCCATATCACGCATCTTTTGGAATGTTCTGTCAGAAAGCGTCATGGCCGGCGCCACGGTTATAGAGTCTCCAGTGTGGATTCCCATCGGATCCATGTTCTCAATGGTACAAATGATCACCACGTTGTCGTTACTGTCGCGCAGAAGCTCTAGCTCGTATTCCTTCCAGCCCATCATGGCTTTGTCTATCATCACCTCGTGGATGGGTGAAATCTCTAGACCTCGCGTCAAGGCTTCGTCGAATTCTTCTTCGTTGTAAACGATGGACGCCCCTGCTCCTCCTAAAGTAAAGGAAGCTCTAATACACAGTGGGAATCCGAATTCTTGGGCGATCTCCTTTCCTCTCAAATAAGAGGTCGCTGTTTCTTGCGGTGCCATGCCAACACCAATTTCTTCCATCAGATTACGGAACTTCTCACGATCTTCTGTAATGTTGATCGCGTCTATATTCACCCCAATGATGTCAACACCGAAGTCTTCCCATATTCCTTTTTCGTCTGCCTCTATACACAAGTTCAAAGCGGTCTGTCCTCCCATAGTTGGCAAAACAGCATCGATCTGCGGATGCTCCTTTAAGATCTTTACAATGGATTTGGTATTGAGCGGCAATAGGTAAACATGATCCGCCATAGAAGGGTCGGTCATGATGGTTGCCGGATTGGAATTGATCAGAATAGTTTCGATTCCGTCTTCGCGAAGTGAACGAAGTGCTTGGGATCCTGAATAGTCAAATTCACAGGCCTGTCCGATGATGATCGGCCCGGAACCTATGATGAGAATGGATTTGATTTTTTCGTTTTTTGGCATGGATTCTCGGCGGGTTTAAAAATCGTATAAAATTACAGCTATATAGGCACAAAAAAAAGGTGCTGTTTAAAGAAACAACACCTTTTTATATACAGATTATCAACATTATTTTTTGTGACGTGGTTCAGAAGACACGGTTAATTTCTTACGGCCCTTTGCACGTCTTGAGGCCAATACCTTACGGCCATTTACAGACGCCATGCGCTCTCTAAACCCGTGCTTGTTTCTTCTTTTACGTTTCGATGGCTGAAAAGTTCTTTTCATCGTCTGTTTCCTTTAGTATCTTCTTGAAATGTGTTTTTGTGACCTGTTTCAAAGTCGGCTGCAAATATACAATCATTTTTTTCTTTCACAAAGGCAAGTTGAAAAACTTTTTTTCCTTAAAAAATTAGTTTCTTTGCAGCTCAAGATCTCGTATTATGAAATGAGCGCAAACAAATTGAATTACTAGTGTGCAGAGCATTGTAGTTTAATTTTTTGTGCGAAAGCAAAGCGGTTGATTTATGCAGGTAATTTTTATTTGCTTGATTGACACGTGAATAAAAATTACCTAGTAAATGAAATTTGTGAAATCTATCTTCTATTTACTGCTTTTTGTCACCACCACAACAGTGGCACAACAGCAATTAGGCTACAACCTTAAAGTTGGAGACAGCTTTAGTCTGACTCAGAAATCAGTGCAGACCATAGTGCAGCAATTTGAGACCGAGGGTATGACTATGGACATTGAATTGATCAATGATGTTCAGGCTGAGTTTCTAATGACCGTGGTAGAAACGCATCAAAACTCTTATATAATAGATTTTGAGTTCACTAATTTCGCCTACCAAATGCGATCTGATACCATGGGGACCGTTATTGATGTTGATACTTCTGCAGAGTTAGACGAATCAGACATGACCCAAGCCATATTTAGAGGTCTTTTAGGAGTGACCATGACCATGGAAATGCTAAAAACAGGAAGAATCATTGATATCACAGGTGGAGATGCGCTGATAGACAATATGATCAAGAACTCTGGAATAACCGACGAGACGCAAATACAAGCCATGCGCGATGGCATGGAAAAAGAATACGGAGGACAAAAGATCGCTGCCGGTTTTGAACAGTTTACCTATATCTACCCAGAGACCAGCAAGAAAACAGGAGAAAGCTGGGAAAATTCTATAGACGGAGAATTAAAAGCGGAGCAAGTTTGGACCTTGGCTGCTTTTGACCGCAATGTTTTGAGTATCGTTGGAGTAAGCGAAGTTGAAATGGAAAGCGACTCCGGCACCACAAGAATCAAGGTTAAGGGAACTCAAAACACACAAATTGAGGCCGATCCGGCGCACGGTTTTATTAAGACCTATCACTCAGAATCTGTTACCGAAGGAGAGTCCTTTGTAGACAGTTACGGAGATAGCGCTATCCCAACAAAAATTACAACCATTACTGACTATACCATAAACTAATGTTTAATAAGTATATCAAATTAGTACTCGCCACAGCTTTAGTGGCCCTAGCCGTTTGGCAGATGACAGAAGATTACATCGGTAACGGGATCATGTTGATTCTGCTAGCCGGAGTTTTTGTATTTCTTTATTTTAAGAACGAGTTGATCCTTCTAGCCTTTTTAAGACTGCGAAAGCAAGACTTCCCAGGGGCCAAGAAATGGTTAGATCGTATAAAGAACCCCGAAAGTGCCTTGGTGCGCAAACAACAGGGGTACTATAACTACCTCAATGGTATGATGGTTTCTCAGACCAATATGAACGAGGCTGAGAAATACTTTAAAAAGGCCGTAAGTCTTGGTTTGAATCTGAATACCGATCTGGCGGTAGCTAAGATGAATCTTGCAGGAATCGCGATGGCCAAGAACCGCAGACGTGAAGCGCAAGCCCTTTTATCCGAAGCAAAAAAGCTCGACAAGCACAATATGTTGTCCGATCAACTTAAGATGATGCAGCAACAAATGAAGAAGGGCGGACAACCCAGACAGCAGTTTCAGCGTGGCGGCAGACGCCGATAGGTGTAAGAAAATTACTTCTTTTGTTCGGCTAAAAATTTGGAAATCAAGCATTTTTGTTTAATTTCCCTGCTGAATCCACCCCTATCTGCCTATGGTGAAACTACTACACCTAGTGCTCTTATTGTGTTGTGTACAGGCCTTCTCGCAAGGGATAGACCCCAGACGCCTCTTTTCTTATAAGGTCAAAGAACACCTCAAACAATACGCCAATAATGCAGATAATGCCTATGCTGCCAAAGACTACGAACGCGGAGAGTTCCTATTTGATTCTTTAGTACGCAATGTGGTCAACAAGAGCTATATGGACAACTTTAAGTTCAAGAAGCTCTCTGGCAAAACGGTGTCCTTTCACGAGTATAAAAAACCAGTTTTTTTAATGACCTATGCCTCTTGGTGTACTCCCGGAGCCGGAGAGATCCCTGCCTTGAACAAAGTGGTAGAAGCCTACCATCCGTATATAGATTTTGTCATCTTGTTTTGGAATTCAAAAGACCAGGTGAAAGCAGTAGCCAAAGAGTATCACTCCAAAATAGACGTGGTCTATATTGACGAGACCGAAAACATCCACGACCATGTGATCATCAGCATGAAACACAGCCTTGGGTTTCCCACCTCTTTCTTTATTTCTTCCACAAAACAGATTTTAGATGTTCGGCGCGGTGTGCTCCATCCATACGCAGAAGAGTACGAGGTCTCCTATTCCTTGAACTATGATGCCTTTTTAGAGGGAATCGCTTTATTGTTCACAGAGGAAGAAGCTCCTTACCTCAAATCACTGATAGGGCAGAACTGATTATTGCCCCATACTATACACCCCTTCTTTAGGAATGGTTATGGTGTATTTTTTACCCGAAGCATTTTTTAAGTAAGTATCTCGCAGCCAAGGGTTGTGCAACTTGAGAATCTTGTAGTTGATGTTGAACTTTTTAGCAAAGGCTGGCATATCGGTAATGGCCGTATCAACCACTACTTCGTATGTCGGTATGGGCTGATACAGATCTTGCTCTCTGAAATTGAATCCGTATTTCTTCGGATTGCTCATTATTTCTTTAAAGGCCAATATTCTGAAAAGATATCGACTGGTTTCGTCATTGAGCAAGAGGTCGTAATAACTGCCAAAAGCTTCTTGTCGTTTCTGTTGTTTGCTTATTCCGGCATTGCCAGCGTTGTAGGCTGCAGCGGCAAGCGTCCAGCTACCAAAACGCTCTTTGGACTTTATGAGATATTCTGCGGCCACTTTGGTGGCCAGCTCCAGATTGTATCGCTCGTCAACATAATCGTTGATCTCCAGGCCGTATTCGCGGCCAGTGCTCTTTAAAAAATGCCAAAAACCTGCTGCTCCTGCTGGAGAACTGTTGTTCTGTAATGCACTCTCTGCAACAGCTAAATATTTAAAATCATCTGGTAAACCATATTTAGCCAATAAAGGTTCAATGATCGGAAAGTATCGGCGCGCCCTTTTCATGATCAAAAGGCCGTTAGATTGCCAATAGGTGTTGACCAAGAGTTCTCTATCCATGCGTTCGCGAATATCCGGGTCACTTAAGGGCACAGGCTCCCCAGCAAAACTCATTTCATCTGGCAAAGGCAGGGCGTAAATGTTATAGTCGTTAACGATCTTGACCTCCAGGTTCTCATCTGTTGGGGCATCTTGCACAGCGTTGATCATTAGGCCTGCACAACAGACCACTAGAATCAGGGTTAATACTTTGTTATACTTCTTCATGGTTCACTCTTTTAATCCCACACTAAAGATAGCAAATACCACCAGCTAGCACAATATTTACAACGGCTTTAACAGCTTGAGCAAAGCAACGGTAACGGCCTTAGCCTTATAGATGATCATTGCGTGGGTTCCGCCCTTAATAACAAAGGCCTGATTAATGTTCTTTATTGGAAAAACAATATCCTTGTCTCCGTGGATATGTTGTACTTCTGGATCTGCTTCTTCTCGTGGCCAACAGATCATCATCTTAATGGCCCAATCCAGGTATTTTTTATTTCTGACCGATAGATAGATGTCGTAAAGTTGCAGTCGCTTTTTAGAACGCGGCCCAATGGCAAAACGTGTTAGATTCTTTGTGTTTACCACCAAACCTGTTGGCAGCACTTGATACAACCGACTTTTTTTAGCAAAGAGGAAGCGGGTTGGCATTTCGTCTTTGGTCTTAACGCTCGAAATAATGATCACCTTAGACTCCGGTAAAAAAGCTTTCATTTCTTGTGCCACGACACCGCCAAAGGAGACCCCAACCAAATAGCATTTGGGCGTGGTGACCCGCTCGGCCATTCTTTTGGCATACTGCTGCAAGCTTTCCTCCTCATCGGGGATCATCCACTCCAAAATAGTGGTTTGGAATTGATCTCCGGGTAAATGTATTCGTTCAAAGATTTCTGGGCCGGCTGCCATTCCCGGAATGAAATACAAGTTTATTGAAGGTTGCGACATGCGATGTTTCTCGTTAAAAATCAAGCTAGAAAAAAAGAATTTTCGTAACTTTACGGGGTAAAATTAGCAATATTTCTGTTGAGATTTGCTTGCTTTTACAACAGATTTGGCACCTTCTGGATTATAGGCTAACTAATTAACAATCAGAAGAAAACAAACTAGAAGCCCAAGCTGCACCCAACCCAGACTTACTTATGTTGTTCTGTACTGAGCCTCAAGGCATTCAGTGAAAGCATCTGGTAACTAAAAAAATTGAAAGATGATAGAAGACGTAGAGATCAACGACAATGAATTTCTAAGACAATTCGAACTACAGGTTGGCGACAATATGGCGCGAATCGAATATTCTCTGCAAGAAAGAAAGATCTTCCTCACCAAATACTTCATGCCGGAAGATATGGAAGAACAAGGCTTTCGCGATATTTTCATCAAAGCTGTTTTTCAGGAAGTAGAAGATCGCAATATCCGCTTGGTACCTACCAGCCCCGAAATTGCCGCTTTTATGCGTAAGAACAGAAGAATATACAAAGATCTGCTTCCGGTTGGTATCTCTATTTAGAGTGCTCCGGCTGCTTGTAATTTTTCAAAACGAACAAAGCCCTCCTCGTCTATTTCGGTCAACGTGACCTGATGTAAGGTATTGACCAAAGCAGGGTCCCAAGGCATACGAACCTTTACGTAGTTCTCTGTAAAGCCGTGTATATATCCTGACTTGTTTTCTCCTTCAAACAACACTGTACGCGTTGTGCCAAGTTGCGATTCGTAAAAGGCTCTTCGCTTTTTTACAGAGAGTCCTCTGAGCATACGTGAGCGCTTAGCACGAACTTTTTGAGGTACTGGATCGGCCATAGCAGCTGCTTCTGTATTATCACGTTCGGAATAAGTAAAAACGTGTAAATAAGATATGTCTAAAGCATTCAGATAATTGTAAGTCTCTAAAAAATGCTCCTCGGTTTCCCCAGGAAAGCCTACAATGACATCTACTCCTATACAGGCATCGGGCATAACCGAACGAATTCTAGCAACACGTTCGCTGTAAAGTGCAGTTAAATAACGGCGTTTCATGCGCTTGAGCAAGGCATCGCTTCCGCTTTGGAGCGGAATGTGAAAATGCGGAACAAAGCTATTGGAACTGGCCACAAAGTCGATGGTCTCGTTTTTAAGCAGATTTGGCTCAATAGATGAAATTCGCAAACGGTGTATTCCAGGCACTTTATCTAGGGCCTGAACCAACTCCAAAAAAGTGTGCTCGTGCTTTTTATTTCCAAACTCGCCCTTGCCATAATCCCCTACGTTCACTCCAGTAAGTACTATCTCTTTGATCCCTTTGGCAGCGATCTCCGCAGCATTCTTTAACACATTCTCTAAAGTGTCACTACGAGAAATCCCACGAGCAAGTGGAATGGTACAATAGGTACACTTATAGTCGCAACCGTCTTGCACCTTTAAAAAAGCACGGGTTCTGTCACCTATAGCATAAGAACCCACATAAAAGTCGGCCTCGTTTATCTCACAAGAATGTACTTGTCCATAATCGTTCTTGCTCAGGTCGTTGATATAATCGAGCAATTTGAACTTCTCCGTAGCGCCTAATACGAGATCTACCCCATTGACGTCTGCCAATTCTTGAGGTTTTAATTGCGCATAACAGCCAATGGCGGCAACAAAAGCATCAGGGTTGACCTTTTGGGCTTGCTTTACAATGGTCTTAAAGCGCTTGTCTGCATTCTCTGTGACCGAACAGGTGTTGATAACATAGATGTCTGCCGGCTCATCGAACTCCACACGTTCAAAGCCTTCTTGTACAAATCCACGAGCAATGGTGGAGGTTTCTGAAAAATTCAGTTTGCACCCCAAGGTGTGGAAAGCGACTTTCGGTTTGTTTTTATGTGCGACTTTTAAGGACAAATCAACAGGCTATTTTATTATCTTTACCGGTATATGCATAAGCACATTCAGCGGGCAAAATTACAACTTAATTACAGGAACTTAAAATTTATGGCGAGGGTATCGTCACTATATGCTTTAGGGTTTTTATTGCTGATTTTAAGCACATTGAGCTGCACTACTGAACCCGATGCGGCACGCGATCACTTGGTCTTTCGATACAATGAGCACAGCAATGTTTCTTCCTTAGATCCCGCTTTTGCTAGAAACCCAGCCAATATCTGGCCTACCAATCAACTCTTTAACGGCCTGGTCCAACTAGACGATGCACTAAACGTACAACCTGATATTGCAGCGTCTTGGACCTATAATGACAGCACATACACTTACAGTTTTAAGCTGCGTAAGGATGTGTATTTTCATGAAGATGAAGCTTTTGGGCCTCAAAGGACCCGTTCGGTAGTCGCTGCGGATTTTGTTTATAGTTTTAATCGATTGATCGACCCCAAGATCGCTTCTCCTGGTCGCTGGGTTATGAATCCGGTGGAGGAAGTGAAGGCAGTTAACGATTCCACCTTGACCATTAAGCTCAAAGAAGCCTTCCCTCCTTTTTTAGGCATGTTGGGTATGCGCTATTTCTCTGTAGTTCCTAAGGAGGCGATAGCACGCTATCAGAATGATTTTAGAAAGCATCCTATAGGCACCGGACCATTTGCTTTTAAGCTTTGGGAAGAAAATGTGAAACTTGTGCTCAGAAAGAATCCCATCTATTTCGAAACTGATGAACATGGCGAAAAACTGCCCTATCTTGAGGCTGTTGCAATTACTTTCTTACCTGACAAGCAAAGCGAATTCCTCCAATTCGTTCAAGGGAAATTAGACATGGTGAACAGTTTGGACAATTCGTATAAGGATGAGATTCTCACTGCGGATGGAAAACTACGAGCGAAATATCAATCCGAAGTAAAACTTTTAAAGAGCCCATTTCTAAATACAGAGTATTTGGGTCTTTTCTTGGGAGATACTACCAGCATTCTGCAATATAAAAGTCTGCGCCAAGCGATTAATTACGGTTTTGACCGCCAAAAGATGATCACCTATTTGCGCAATGGTGTAGGTATACCAGCAGAACACGGCTTTATTCCGCAAGGATTACCAGGCTATAATGATAGTATTGGTTATTCTTACAACCCACAGAAGGCCCTTGAGCTGCTCAAACAATACAAAAAAGAAAGCGGAGACAGCCAACCGCGGATAAGTATAGGAACTAACAGCCAGTATTTGGACTTATGCGAATACATTCAGCGGGAATTGGAAAAGATCGGGATCTCGGTAGCCATAGAAGTATTGACACCAGCTACCTTAAGACAATTGAAGTCCAGCGGGGAACTCGATATCTTTAGAGCGAGCTGGATAGCTGACTATCCGGATGCTGAGAACTACCTCTCGCTTTTTTACAGTAAGAACTTTACTCCGAACGGCCCCAATTATACGCACTTTAAAAATGCGACTTTTGACAGCATTTATCAGGTTGCTTTAAATGTTTCTGATATTGCAGAGCGCAAGCTACTTTACAAACAATTGGACGCTATAGTGATGCAAGAAGCGCCCGTTGTCCCACTGTATTATGATATGGCACTGCGATTTGTGAGTAAGGATGTAGAAGGTCTCGGGATCAATCCGCAGAATTTCTTGGTACTCAAGCGGGTCAAAAAATCTAAAAATAGTAACTAGATGAGCTTCGGAGTCATACAGGCTATGGTAACTTCGCTTAAGAACAACAAGCGAAAAAGAAAGTCACGCTTTGATAACAAGGAGCGTGGGATGACAGGGATATACGGCAAGTTTGAAGATCATAAGAAGTTTACCCCAGCCCAGATGGCGGCTTTTCAAAAGAAGGTCAAAGAAGAGCGTAGAAAGCTATTATTAAAACAACTATTTGTTTTTGGCCTGATCTTCTCTGTGATTATTGGCTTTTTCTACTATATGATGTTTGTGCGCTGATCCAAAGGTTTTTAAGCGTAAACTTTGCACATATTCATAGCCATTTAGAATACGCAGGCTTTGAGACCTAAGGAAATTTCAAAAGGCAGAGTTATTACTGGTGATGACGGGGGATTCCATCCCCTCCCCAATTAAATTTAACTCCTATTTTTTCAGCTTGAAAACATTACCAATTCGTGTTTATAAATTCAAAGCTCAAACACAGATGACTTTTGCACGCTAGAAGTATTTTCTATCCCATTAAGAGTAATAAGAAATTAAATTTTCTTGAAGATCACTGTGGCTAATCAGGTGGACGATAAATGACAGCTACGAATACGAACAGAGATGCCGCAGCGGGTTTTTCTTTTAGTAATACCGCGATAATTAGAGTTCAGCATGTTACCCTAACTTGCGGGGGATTCCATCCCCTCCCCAATTAAAATTACAACATCTAATAGCATCAAAGAAATTGACCTGCCACAGCTTTATGAATTTACACTGCAATTAATTTGGACAATAGCACACCCTTTAGGCATACACTCCTGAAGCAGCAAATGACAAGATGTAAAATTCTAAGATAATTTAGACTAATCGCGGCGCCATTTCGCGGTCTGCTCAAAGACATGTTCCATGATCTTTTGATCTTCTTGGGTAAATTCCACACCGCGCCGTCCCATCATGGCTTTTGCGGTTTCAAAAGCTTTGTTGGTCTTGTAGGTCACCATACCCGCGGCTCCACCCCAACTATAACTGGGCACAAAGTTTCTCGGAAAGCCACCTCCATAGATATTAGCGCTTACACCTACTACCGTTCCGGTGTTGAACATAGTATTGATGCCGCATTTGGAATGATCGCCCATCATAAGGCCGCAAAACTGCAACCCAGTTTTGGCAAATCCTTCTGTGCTGTAATCCCAAAGGCGCACTGGCGCATAGTTGTTCTTTAAGTTGGAGTTGTTTGAATCTGCGCCCATATTACACCATTCACCCAAAACAGAGTTGCCCAAAAAGCCGTCATGGCCTTTATTACTGTAAGCAAAAAGCACGGAATTATTCACCTCACCTCCCACCTTGCAATGAGGTCCAACAGTTGTTCCTCCGTAAATCTTAGCGCCCATTTTTAAAGTGGCTTGTTCACATAATGCAAAAGGACCTCGGATTGCACAGGCTTCCATAACCTCAGCATCTTTACCAATGTAAATGGGCCCTGCCGTAGTATTTAACGAAGCGAGATATACTTTGGCTCCAGGTTCAATAAATACTTGATCTTTATCTCCAATAACATGAACTCCAGCTTCTATAGGGGCAGAAACCTTGTCTTTGGTCAGCCATGCGAAATCACGGGCAATTGCCTCGCCATTATATTTGAAGATATCCCAAGTATTCGCAATGCGGATCACATCGTCATAACTGTATTGGATCACCTCCGTAGCATCAAAATCCACTTCTTCGCCCTCTTTAGCATAAAAAGCTAAGGGCTCATCCTCATAAAATAAAGCTTGACCAGGCTCTAGGCCTTTAACGATCAATGCTAAATTATCTGACGGCAAGAAAGACCCATTTATCAAGATATTGGCCTCCATTTCTACCATCGGATATTTACCGGATAGATAATCTTCTGTAACCGTTGTAGTAGTGTAACCTAAGAGAAGCTCCCACTTTTCTCGTATGGTGAGTATCCCAACACGGATATCGGCCACCGGGCGTGTATAGGTAAAAGGCAACAATTGCTCGCGAACGGAACCGTCAAAGAGAATGTAGTTCATAGTGCTTATTTGTGGTAGTAAAACTAACAAAAAAAAAGCCTCCGATCTCTCGAAGGCTCTCTGCAAAATAATAACGTATACTTATTTTTTGTACTTGGCGTATTTGTTCTTGAACTTGTCAATACGACCAGCGGTATCTACCAATTTAGACTTACCAGTGTAGTAAGGGTGTGAAGTTCTAGAAATCTCCAACTTCACCAATGGGTACTCTTTTCCATCTACCTCGATAGTTTCTTTGGTATTGGCTGTAGATTTGGTAATAAAAACATCGTCGTTTGACATGTCTTTAAAAGCGACAAATCTGTAATTTTCTGGGTGAACTCCTTTTTTCATCTTAATCTTCTTAAAACTTCACATTTTTGAGGTTGCAAATTTAATCATCTTTTATCAATGTACAAGCATTCTTTTTTATTTTTTGATGCTCTTTAGAAAAGATTTAGAAATGTAACGAATTCTTATCTTTGTGTACTAACCAACCAAACTAAACACTTCTACGTATGGAAAATCCACAACCTTCGGTTAAAAACATTGCCTTGAACTACGGTGCCTTATGGGGTCTTGGTTCTATTGTTATCGGCGTATTGACCTATGTCACCAACACCTATATGGATCGCCCTTGGTGGTCTACAGTATTAGGCTTCGCAGTGATGATCGCAGCTATTGTGCTTGGTCTTAAGGCTTTCCTAAAACAAAATGAAGGCTACATGAGCCTGGGAGAAGCTTTAAAAAGCGGTATGGGCGTTACTTTGATTGCTGCCATTATTGGGGCAATTTGGATGTATGTATTTATCACAGTTGTTGAACCGGATTTCATCAATAAAGTTGTTGAAAATGCCCAGACGCAAATGCTAGAGCGTCAACCGGATATGCCACAAGATCAAATGGATGCAGCCATGGAAATGACCAGAAACTTTACGCAGCCATGGATTATGGTGACAATTAGCTTGGTTGGAACACTCTTTATGGGATTCATCACTTCGCTGATCGCAGGTTTGATCATGAAGCGCAACAACCCAATGGCATAAGTACAGCATATGACCTTATCGGTAGTAATACCTTTACTTAACGAGAAAGAATCGTTACCCGAATTACACGATTGGATTGCATCAGTGATGCAGTCCAATCGTTTTTCTTATGAAATTCTCTTCATAGACGACGGTAGTACAGACGGTTCTTGGGATACTATCAGAGAACTTCAGCAAAAGGATCCGAATGTAAAAGGGATCCGCTTCTTGCAGAATTACGGAAAGTCACAAGCCTTGCACGCAGGTTTTAAAGCCGCTGTGGGTGACATTGTCATTACCATGGATGCAGATCTGCAAGACAATCCAGAAGAGATACCAGAACTCGTTGCCATGATAACAGACCAAGGCTATGACCTGGTTTCTGGTTGGAAGAAAAAGCGCTATGACAATACCGTAACCAAAAATCTACCTTCTAAGCTTTTCAATTTTGCAGCTCGCAAGACTTCTGGAGTTAAGCTCCACGATTTTAACTGCGGATTAAAAGCCTACCGAAGCACCGTGACCAAAACCATAGAAGTAACGGGAGAAATGCACCGTTATATTCCGGTTCTTGCAAAAAATGCTGGCTTTAAAAAGATCGGTGAGAAAGTGGTGAAACACCAAGCGCGCAAATACGGAACCACTAAATTTGGGATAGAACGCTTTATCAATGGCTTCTTAGACCTAATAACCATATGGTTTCTTTCGCGCTTCGGAAAACGCCCAATGCACTTCTTTGGCGCATTAGGGGCTTTAATGCTGCTGATAGGTTTTTTGTTTAGCCTCTATTTGGGCATTGACAAACTTTTCTTAAACAAGACTGGCCGACTGATCACCGAGCGGCCTCAGTTTTACTTGGCACTTACAGCCATGATCATGGGAACCCAGTTCTTTATGGCTGGTTTTATCGGAGAAATGGTGCTGCGTAACCGCGACAAGCGCGAACGCTACTACATTAGTGAAACGCTCTAACGCCGAATTAGCGAAAAGTGTCCTCTGGCATTACGCCCATCTGGCAATTCGATCATATACCAATAATCACTAGAAGGCATAGGATTACCTCGATAGGTACCGTCCCAACCAGCTTGATCGTGTCTTAAATTTCTAAGGATCTTCCCGTAACGATCGTAAATCTTGATATTGGCTCCAGGAAATTCCAATGCATTGAAGATATGCCAGGAATCGTGGAATCCATCGCCATTAGGAGTAAAGTAGTTCGGTGCGCCTCCGACAAAGATATCTTCTTCGTAGATCAGACAGTCTTCCGCATAGACAGCTACGCGTCTTGGCCCGGCCAAAACATTAGTAAATACATTAGCTGACTGCAACAGCCCACCATCTAACTGATATTGCCAAGGCCCTTCTTCTGTGATCTCTACAGTTATAGTATTCGAATCTTGAAAATCAACCACAACAACATTGATCTCCGTAGGAACAGGAATAGCCACCACATTAATCGTAATAGTCGTATTACATCCTACTCCATTGAAAACATCAACCACATAAGGCCCAGGTTCACTCACTACAATGGTTCGGGTGGTCTCTCCGTTTTCCCACAAATAAGCTGCATAATCTCCTGGATCCAAGATCACCTCATCTTCATCTGGACAGATCTCTAAGCTAATATCTTGAGCTTCTGGCACAGGTCTAATATCGGGCAGTATGCGACCAATAAAGGCGCAGTCATTATTGTATTCTATGCGGTAATAAACGGCTAGTTCGGTATCAAAGGCCGTAAATTGGACCTGATCTATCAGTGGATTGAGCTCCAACAGCGCATCATCTCTGGTATCGTAAAAACTAATGTCTGCTCCGGGATAAAGTTCCAACAATTGGGCCTCAAAATCTACCAAGTCAACAATTGCCTCAAAATCTGGATTGTCGCTACGGTTACATGCCACTAAGGTAATATCGCCCGCATAAGCCATGGGCTCTACAATAAGTGTTACTTCTGCAATGGCGAAACAAAGCGCATTCTCAAATACTCGCACATAGACCACTTGCCCATTGAATTCATTCTCATAGCCAATTTCTGGCAGTGCATTCTCATTATTCTCGGCATCTGCTAAAGTCCTAAAAAAGTTCACCGTAAAGCCTCTAGGGTCCCCGACAAGCTCTATTAAAGCCTCATTGAGATTGAATTGTGAGATGCCGTCATCCACCCCATCAATATCACATTGTACCAATTGCACTCCTGAGTTCACAATGGGAGCATCCCCTATCTCGACAAATTCAATATAGCGTTGGGTGGGTCTGGTCTCGTATTCGACATCTAAAGTCACTGTATAAACACCAGGACCAGTAAAAACGTGTGTAGGGTTAAGTAAGGTAGATGTATTGTCTGCGCCACTCGCCGGATCGCCAAAATCCCAGTTCACTGCGACTATTGGATCATCCGCTGTTATGGTGAACTGAGTGGCATCGCCCAAGCAGAAATTCTCGATCTCAACAATACTTTCAAAGAACGATTGAATAAATGGCGGCAAACCAAATTTGGTAGAACGTCCGCCCAGATCGGTATCAAATAGTCTAAAATCACTGTCCAAACGCGGAAAATTTGGCGTACGGATCACCGAAAGATTGTTATTGGGTATCGAATGGTAGATCTTTTTATCGATGGCGATCTGCAAGGTACCTGCCAGATCACTGATAAAAGGATTTGGAATATCAGCTATCAGAAAGCGTGAACCCAAAACGTCGGGATCGGTAAGGTCGAATTGAATGATATTGATATTCTCCGTGGCCCCCGTATCTGAATTGATGGTCTTTCCACTCGCATATAGCTTGGATGAATCCGCAGAAAACTCTACCCCGTAAAAGACCAGATCAGTCCCTAAAACCACCTCATTACTCACAACCCCAGTTTCGGTATCGAAGTCGTAAAGCAAGAATTGCCCGGTAAAGGCAGGTTGAAATATGGCGTGAGCAATGGCCAGTTGCTTCCCGTCTGGAGAGCTTTTCATAGCTCCACGGATGTTATTGAAGTCGTTTATATTAGGCCCTATAGTAGAAATTACTGGTGTTGGATTCAAGCCGGTATCGTCTACGAAATAGGCGTAGAATCTATTCTCATAATGAGTGATAACCCAATAATTCTCACCATCTGCTGCTCGAACACCAGTTATCTTTTCAGAGCCCTGCGGCAAAAGATTCACATTCTTATCGGTCACGTCGCCCAATCCCCCAGATAGGCTCATGTCTACAATCGAATAGTTGAACCCGTTTCCGCTGCCTCCGTCCTGATAGGCCTGCACCACATCAGAGGTAAATACATAATAGATCTCTGTGGATCCCGGCTGCGGAATCACGAGCGCCGACTGCGTAGCAGAGAAACTGCCATCGAGATCTTCTCCATTGGGCATGACCTCGTGTAAACGGTTCCATACATTGCGACCCTCAGTGTAGAACAACAAAGTTCCCTCTGGAGTTGAGATGGTCTCACAGCCCTCAACAGTATTCAAAACTCCGTCCAATCGCGGGACAGGAGAACCGCTGTTAAAGTCTAAACCTGCATTACTGCCAAAGAACCAATTGGCCGCTTCACGTTGTCCGTAAGCAGTACCCATCAGCAGTAACAGAATGAGGTATAGCAGTTGTCTCAAGGGTGCAATTTTTGGTTAAAGATAAGGATCAGATTCGTTTTTATTGTTTGTCTAGTCGGATTCTAGCCGGAACTGTCCCCACGCCCGTACTGCCGTCAAAGCCCAAATAACCTTCAACAAGCCAGAGTTCAAATACCGCATCTTCTAAAGGACTCAAGGGAGCGTAATCCACATCTGGACCCAATAGAATGTCATTGGCCAATTCACTGCAATTGGCATTGAGCTTTCTGAGCTGATTCTCCCAGAAAAAAGATTCATTGCAACCCACAGTGAAGTAAAAACTCCTCGGACGGCCATTGGTAGGCGATTCCGGCGGTCCGGGAAACTGGATCTTGCGCACATTTTGACTAGGTCCGGCTGTGATCTCTACCAAGTGTGGTGGGCCAAATGTCGGGCCAAAAGGTCCGTCCTTGACGCTGGAATACCAATACGTTCCTGTAAAAAGATCATCGGCTATAGGTCTTACCAAAGGAATGGCATAGCGATATGGAGAACTGAAATAAGTTTCAAACGCAATGATACAAGAAGCCCCACTACCTACGGTAAAGGTTCTGTCGTCTTGCAGACGGATCAATAGGCGCAGTACTATCTGATCTCCGCAACTAGTAGCCGATACAGGAACCGATAAAGCCTCCAAAACCTCGTTAAGACTGTATTCCAGATTGAATCTGGGCAGTCCTGCCGGGCCTGTGTCAATGTCTTCTTTCTTTATAAGGTCTAGAAATACTTCGGTGTCGGCTATGCTGCCATTGTCAGATTCGCGGTCGATATATTGGGCATAGACCTCGATCTCTTTAAGCAGGCCTCCGTCTTCAAAATCCTGCTGTTCTACAATAGCTGTGAAACGACTTTCTGGCTCGTCTATATTGAAATCCGCTTGGACAAAATCTACTGTACGCAAAAAAGAACCGTAGGTGACGCCTTCAAAAACTTGGTCTATGGCCTTGTCGTCGTCAGAACATTGCACACAAAGGAGTCCTCCTAGGAAAAGTAATAGCAATTTTTTCATTGATCAGAAGTTGGTACTCGAAAATAAGCTGCGATTGTATTATTTTTGGTAAATCCGATAGACGTTTACTCTATTTACCCCCTATAAACGATCTGAAAAGACTTATAAGCTTTTCTAAAAAAGCAGGCCTGAGAAGGCGAAATATGTACCTTTGTCAATAATTCAGACTGATGATTTATATAGCACCAGAAATTTTAGAGCGCGTGAACCAATGGTTGGTTCCATTTTTCGACCACAACACCCAACAAGAGATCAAGGAGATGATCGCCAACGATCCGAAAGGTGTGGAAGATTCCTTCTATAAGAATCTTGAATTTGGAACCGGAGGTATGCGCGGTATTATGGGCCCGGGAGACAATCGGATCAACAAATACACCCTGGGCAAGAATACCCAAGGCCTTTCGCAATATTTAAAGCAGGAATTCCCAGGTGAAGATCTCAAAGTTGCAATTGCCTATGACTGCCGCCATAACAGTAAAAGCTTGGCTGCAGAAGTAGCCAATGTCTTTTCGGCCAACGGTATAACAGTCTATCTGTTTTCTGACTTGCGCCCCACTCCGGAACTTTCCTTTGCTGTAAAGCATCTGAATTGTCACTGCGGAATTGTACTAACTGCCTCACACAATCCACCGGAATACAACGGTTATAAAGTGTATTGGCAGGACGGAGGTCAACTAGTACCACCACAGGATAAAGAGATCATAGCGGTGATCAATAAACTCGCATACACCGACATTCAGTTCGAAGGTAATTCTTCGCTGATCCATAAAATAGATACCGAGCTAGACGAAGCCTTTATAAAAGCTTCCCTAGCCAACGGAATGAAGGATACAACTCCAGAGCAGCGCGCAGCGCTAAAAGTAGTATTTACACCTTTACACGGTACTTCGGTTACTGTGATCCCAGAAGTACTGAAGCGTGCTGGCTATTCACAGATGCAAATCGTAGAGGCACAAGCAACACCGGACGGAGACTTCCCTACTGTGGTTTCTCCTAATCCAGAAGAGCCAGAGGCACTTTCTATGGCAATGCAGATTGCAGAACAAAGCGGCGCGGATATGGTCATCGGAACCGACCCGGACTCAGACCGCTTGGGTATTGCTGTTAGAGATGAGCATGGAAAAATGACCATCCTTAATGGAAATCAGGCCATGGTGATCAAAACGCATTTCCTGTTGGCGCAAAAAGCAGCTGCCTCTGGAATAAAGGCTAACGATTATATAGCGTCTACCATAGTGTCCACACCTATGATGGGCGTGATGGCAGAAGACTTTGGTCTTCCTTGCGAGTTGGGACTGACCGGTTTTAAGTGGATAGCCAAGATGGTCAAAGATATGCCAGAGAAAAACCTGATCGGTGGCGGAGAAGAGAGTTTCGGGTTTATGGTCGGGGATTTTGTTCGCGATAAAGACGCAGTTACCGCCAGTTTGTTGGCCTGTGAGATCGCAGCCCAGCAAAAAGCCAAGGGAGAGACACTGCTCGACTACGCTATTGAACTCTACAAGAAATACGGGGTCTATCAGGAAGAGCTCATATCTTTTGTAAAACCGGGCAAATCCGGAGCAGAAGAGATCCAAGCCATGATGAAATCACTAAGAGAGACTCCGTTAAAGGAGATCGTGGGAGAGGCTGTTGTACGTATTGACGACTTCCAAAACAGCATCAGCACCCACCCAGACGGATCGCAGACCGCGATAGACATGCCAAAATCCAATGTACTTATCTATTGGACAGCACAAGGCACTAAAGTGGCTGCTCGCCCAAGTGGCACCGAACCGAAAATTAAATTCTACCTAAGTGCCAATGCGCCTTGGGAAGGAGATTACAGAAAAACGCAGACGGCCCTGCTAAACAAAATGGACCGCATTGCAGAACAATTCAACCTGCGCTAGTGCATTATTTTAAACAGATCATTTCTTTTGCGCGTCCCTACAAGCGTTACGCTCTTGGGAACATAGTGTGTAATGTTTTTTACGCCCTATTCAGCGCCCTTTCTTTTGTGACCCTGATCCCTATGCTCGATGTCCTCTTTAAAAATGAGGTTATCGAAGGAGATGCGGGTGTAGTTAAAGCACCTGAATGGACTGGCTTGCCAGACACCATGGATTACTTTAAACAGTATATGGCTTTTCAGGTGGATCAATACGCCCAAGATGACGCCTCTAAGGCATTGATCTTGGTGATCGGTCTGGTGATCGTGATGTTCTTCTTTAAGAACATTTTCAATTATTTGGCCATGTACTTCATCACGTTTTTGAGAAACGGGGTACTGAAAGATCTGCGCAATGCGCTCTTCGATAAGATCACGCGCTTACCAATAGCTTTTTATTCGGAAAAGCGCAAAGGAGATACCATTGCGCGTATCTCTAACGATGTCCAAGAGATACAGCATTCGTTCTTATCTATATTGGAATTGATAGTACGCGAACCGCTGACTATAGTATTTACCATAATCACTATGCTGCTCATTAGCGGCAAGCTTACCATTTTTGTATTTGTGTTTATTCCTATTTCGGGATTTATCATTTCTAGAATCGGGAAGTCCTTAAAACGCAAATCCGACCGTGTACAGGCAGAACAGGGAACCTTTCTTTCTATTATAGAAGAAACCTTGGGCGGCTTAAAAGTTATCAAAGGATTTAATGGCGAAGGCGCTTTTAACAAGAAATTCCAAGCCTCTACCCTGCGTTTTTACAACTTTTCCAACAAACTGCTAAACCGTCAGAATTTTGCCTCTCCTACTTCGGAGTTCTTGGGGATCTTTGTCATCGCAATTTTGTTGTGGTTTGGTGGGCGTATGGTTTTGGTAGATGGGACCCTAGACGGCAGCTCTTTTATTGCCTATATGGGATTGGCTTATAATATTTTGACTCCTGCAAAAGCGATCAGCAAGGCAAGTTACAGTGTAAAACGCGGTAATGCCGCTGCACAACGCGTCTTAGAAATACTCAATACCGAATCTAGCCTGGAGGACAAACCCAATGCCATGCAAAAGGAAAACTTTGATTCCGAGATAAATATAGACAGCGTGTCCTTTAAATACGAAGATGAATATGTCTTAAAAGATTTCTCTCTGCAGGTCAAAAAAGGCCAAAGCGTAGCCTTAGTAGGGCAATCAGGGAGTGGAAAATCCACCATTGCGAATTTGGTAACTCGCTTTTACGATGTAAACAAAGGCAGTATCAGCATAGATGGCAGTGATATCCGAGACATTACCAAGTCTTCGCTCCGAGGACTTATGGGCTTAGTTACACAGGATTCCATCCTCTTTAACGACACCATTAAGAACAATTTGCTGCTTGGGAAACCAGATGCAACCGAGCAGGAAGTTCTCAAAGCTTTAGAGGTTGCCAATGCCTGGGAATTTGTCAAAGACCTACCACAGGGCATAGAAACCAATATCGGGGATTCGGGTAATAAACTCTCCGGAGGGCAAAAACAACGCCTGAGCATTGCTAGAGCGGTTCTTAAGAATCCTCCTATTATGGTATTGGACGAAGCTACCTCCGCCTTAGACACCGAATCTGAACGTCTGGTGCAAGATGCTTTAGAAAATATGATGAAGAATCGAACCTCTATCGTTATTGCGCACCGGCTATCAACCATTCAGAATGCAGACCTTATTGTGGTAATGCAGAAAGGAGAAATTGCAGAACAAGGCACGCACGAAACACTACTAGCCAAAAAAGGTATTTACCATAGCTTAGTGAGCATGCAATCGTTGAATGCCTAAAATGATATTCAGCTTCTAAATATTCAGGCAAAAAAAAAGCAGATCGATCGATCTGCTTTCTTTTTAACTACTGCTGTATTTGGGGCTCACAGCAGCAGTATGATTTAATTAACAACGAAGTAAAAGTATATTACCGAATCGACATTTCCAAAAAAAATATGCTTTTTATCTGATTTTTTATGCATTTCATCGATATATAAATTTGCAGGAATAATATTTTCCTACAAACAAAGTGAAGAATGGAATTACAACTTAAAGATGATCTAATTGTAAATAAAAACGGGCAAACCCCCGCGGTAAGCCCGTTTTCGTAAAATAACTAAAGTAGTTGGGGCTACATTTAGTGAACAGAAGAATGTTCTTGAGCGCTAATGTATACATATTTTTCCTACAAAAAAATTTTTATTGCTTTTTATCGATAATTTTTAACGTTTTATCTGATTTTTTATGTGAATCCCTTAATTCAAGCTGAAGCAATAACCCAATTTAGCCACTAATTTGACCTTAAAAAGAAAAATTTGAGGAGCAGATTAAACCTTTTTGATACCTTATGGTCTTAAGGAAAAACCACTACCATTGATAGCCGAATCTAGTTTAGTTGATCAGTTGAAAGCTCCCGAAACGCGGGAAGCCGCTTTCAGTACACTGATGTCTACCTATAAAGAAAGGTTGTACTGGCATATTAGAAAGATGGTATATTCTCATGACGACGCAGACGATGTGCTGCAAAACACTTTTATTAAAGTATACCGCAGCATAGAGAATTTTAAAGGCGAGAGTAAGCTCTACACTTGGATGTATCGCATAGCGACTAACGAGGCGATCACCTTTATAAACAAGAAAGCCCGTCGGATGGAAATTGGCAACGAAGAGGTACAGCAGTTGGCGGTGGCTAATTTAGCCGCCGACCCGTATTTTGAAGGCAACGAAATTCAGCTTAAATTACAGGAAGCAATTGCCAAGCTGCCACAAAAGCAGCAGTTGGTTTTTAATATGAAGTATTTTGACGATATGAAATACGACGATATGTCCGAGATATTAGGCACTTCCGTGGGAGCCTTGAAAAGCTCTTATCATATCGCCGTTAAAAAAATTACCGCTGAGCTCAAAAGCGATTAAACCTTTAATACGCTGTTGAGTCATAGCAATAAGAACATGAACTTGGACAATAAAAATATCGAACCAAATTTTGGCGTGCCAGAAGGCTACTTTGAAGGCTTTGAAGCTGCTGTGCAAGCTCGTATAGCCGAAGAGGAGCTGCGAGCACTAGTGTCGACTGCTGGCTTTATTGCTCCGGATGGGTATTTTGACCAACTTGAACCTAGTATCAAGCAACAGCTGCCTGAAAAGCAGACCAAAGTCATTTCGCTTTTCGGTAAAAGAACCCTTTACGCGGTGGCCTCTGTTGCCGCAGTGGTAGTTTTAGTGGTCAATTTGATTGGCAACGGTAATGGGAATAACGAAAACACTTTGGCCTTAGATCAAGTGGATCCGCAGTTATTGGTAGCCTATGCCAATAGTGACGCCATTGCCTTTACAGATGCAGAATTGATGGATTTTGTCTCAGAAGAAGATCTAGAGGCCAGCTTGTTCAGCGAGCAACAACTTTCTGACGAATCTATTGAGACCTATTTATTGGAAAATCTAGACGATATTGATTTTATTACGACTTACGAGGAATAAGCCCTCAAGCCAAAACAGACAAACATGAAAAAATTCTACTACATATTATTATTGAGCTTTATGCTTATAGGGTTTTCTGCGGATGCCCAACGGCAACGGCCAAACCCTGGGGAAATTGAGGCTCAAAAAACAGCTTTTATAACCAACAATCTGGACTTGACCCCAGAGCAGGCACAAAAGTTCTGGCCCATCTATAACGCCTCAGAGAAGCGTATGGAAAGCATCAGACGGCAGCAAAGAGAGGCGCTTATGAAAGTGCGTCTTAACGGAGGTGCAGTTTCAGATTCCGAGGCCTGGGATCTAATAGAAAATCTAATGTCTTGGGAGCAAAGCATGCTGGACGAGCGCAAGAACCTGGTCGCGCAACTCAAAGGAGTGGTAACTCCGCAGCAAATACTAAAGCTAAAACGAGCCGAAGAGGAATTCAAACGCAGACTCCTGCAAGCCATGCAAAGACGCAGAAAGAATTAAGATGAGCGAGCCTTCGGGTTCGCTTTTTTATTTAAAGATGAGTTTATCTATCTTGCCATAACCGCTGGCAAAGGCTGTACTATCGTTAACAAATTGGATGTTGTAATAAGACTCCTTAGTTAGTTCTACCCAAGATTCGCCTCCATCATTAGAATAGGAAACTCCGGGAATTCCAACTGCCACTATCCCCTGCCCTTTGGTATTTGGCAAATAACGAACACAGGAACGATATCCCGGACCAGCCTGATCACTGATCAAGTTCCAAGTCTTGCCACCGTCTGTGGTGATCGCCTTATTACCGCCATTGTCCTCTTTTGCGTCCCAATTTCCACCAAAGATGATTCCATTCTTGGCGTCTTGAAAGGCTACAGAGTAGATGCCCGTCATGGCCTGGCCTTCTATAATAGGGGTTTCGTAGACCTTCCAAGTTTGCCCGCGATCTGTAGTTTTGAAAACTCGGGCGCGTTTTCCTCCGGAGACCAACCAAGCCGAATTACCAAAAACAGCAATATTGGAATTGCTAGCCGCGAACGCCGCTTCCCCTTCTTCTGTAGCCGGCAAACGATCACAAGGAACCTTGGTCCAACTATCACCGCCGTCTGTGGTTAGAATAACTGAAAGACAGCCATCTGTAGGGTCGCCCATAGCGATACCGTGCTGATCGTCCCAAAAAGCCATGGCGTCATAAAACACCTTAGGATGTGTCTCTGTATAAACATCTTCTATAAAGGTAGGATTGGTCCCCTCTACTCCAATTTTATACAAAACAGCCGGGTTGCCTATAGAAAGTACAAAAACCGCATCCTTGGTTCTGGCAATGGATCTAAAGGCCAAAAGAGAATCCTGATAGCTCACACTGGCCAATTTTGGGATCTGCCCTTCTATCACACCTATCTTTCCATTATTGGCCGCAAACCAGACTGTAGAATCGTTCACGGCTGCGATGGCTCGTATACTAATACTATCTCTAAACACAGCAGTGGCCTCAATTTCGGTGAATTCAGGAGCAAGAGAATCAGTACAAGAATAAAGCCCCAAAACTAAGGAGCATGCAAACAACCAAGAGCGTAACATAAGTGATTTAATTTGCCTACAAATATAAAAGAAAGCAACGGCAAGAAGTATAATGATAATTTAGCCTTGGCTTTAGTTGGTTCTAAACAAATAAGGCTACTTTTGCAGCGATAATGAATACACCCATTCGATTCCATAGAAACCTGGTTTTTGCCACCTTAGACAGTTTGAAACTGATCTTTAACGAGCAAAAACAAGCCGATAAAGTCCTTAAGCAAACCCTTAAACGCGACAAGCGTTGGGGTGCCAGAGATAGAGGTTTTATCGCCGAAACTACATATGACATAGTACGCTGGCAAAGGCTCTACGCCAAAGCGGCCGATGTAAAAGGACCTTATTCCAGAGAAGATCTCTTTAGGCTTTTCGCGGTTTGGGCTGTGCATAAAGGACACACTTTACCCAATTGGCCTCAATTTGAAGGGACCCCGGTTAGACGCATCCGAGGAAAATTCGACGAACTCAAAAGCCAACGTGTTTACAGAGAGTCCATCCCGGACTGGCTAGATGCCATGGGCCTTGAACAACTGGGCGGTAAATGGGAAAAGGAGATTCATGCCTTGAACGAGCAAGCGGAGGTAGTCCTTAGGGCGAACACCCTTAAGACCAATAAAACCAAACTTAAAGACGCCTTGGAAGATGCCGAGATACACACCAAGAGCAGCAAAGTTTGCCCGGATGCGCTCATCCTAGAAGAACGCACCAATGTATTTTCGTTACCTATTTTTAAAGAAGGATGGTTCGAGGTACAAGATATTTCATCGCAGCAAGTAGCTCCCTTATTGGACGTTAAACCCGGTATGCGTGTGGTAGACGCCTGCGCAGGGGCTGGAGGCAAGACCTTACACTTGGCAGCGCTCATGGAAAACAAAGGTCAGATCATCGCTACTGATATCTACGATTTTAAATTGGCCGAATGCAAGCGTCGTGCAAAACGAGCCGGAGCACACAATGTGGAAACCCGATTCATCGACTCGCCTAAGGTCATTAAAAAGCTCTACGGCACTGCAGATCGTGTACTTATAGATGCTCCCTGTAGTGGTTTAGGTGTTTTGAGACGTAATCCCGACAGCAAATGGAAACTCAGCCCGCAGTTTATGGAAGAGATCCAGGAACTACAAGCCGATATTTTAGCCCGCTATTCACGCATGGTGAAAGACGGCGGTAAACTGGTCTATGCTACTTGTTCTATTTTACCTGCGGAGAATGGACTACAAGTAGAAAAATTCCTGGCCTCAGAGGCAGGAGCTGCTTTCAAAAAAGAAGAAGAACGAACGCTATGGCCTAGTGAAACGGGATACGACGGTTTCTATATGTGCCTACTTACCAAATCAAACTAAAATGAAGTTTTACTTAAGCCTATTATTTCTTAGCCTTACTCAACTTGTTCTTGGACAACAACCGTATTATGACGATGTCAATCTCACCCTGACAGGAGAGGCACTCTACACGGAATTGCAAACTAAGATAAGTAATGCCAGTAGCACTTTCGATTATGCAGATGCAAGAGATGCACTACTGTTCACAGACGAAAATCCTTCGAATAGCAGCCAGGTCTTACTGATCTACGGTTATAACGATAGTGACGGAAGCTGTACTACAGACAGAACCCGTTCCAAGAGCCTGTTCGGGGGCATGGAGTGTGAATATAACAGAGAACACGTATTTGCTCGATCTAATGCAGACCCAACCATGGGATCTGTTGATAATTCCACAACTGGGATCGGTGCTGATCCACATAATCTACGCGCCTCAGATCAGCAAATGAATAACAACAAAGGCAATCGCAGGTTCGGAGATAGTAGCGGAAACGCTGGTGTTATTGGCGGAGGTAACTGGTATCCTGGTGATGAGTGGAAAGGTGATGTTGCCCGTATGATGATGTATATGTATACCCGTTACGGAGATCGTTGTTTGCCAGCGCTGATGGGAACTGGTCCAACGCAAGGCAGCACAGATATGTTGCAACTCTTTTTACAGTGGAATGTGGAAGATCCGGTAAGTTTTTATGAAGATCAGCGCAACGATTATCTAGAAACAGCCTACGGAAACAGAAATCCATTTATAGACAACCCGGTGCTGGCTACCATAATTTGGGGTGGTGATACTGCAGAAGACCGTTGGGGCCTCTTGGCTACAGCTACTTTTACTGCGGATGCCTTTGCGCTCTACCCTAACCCAAACACTAGCGGACAACTCAACATCAGCACAAGTTTAGATATAGATAGTGTTAAGATCTACAGCGTAACCGGTCAATTACTGCTAGAAGCACATCAATTTCAAGGAGAAATACTGGATGTTTCTAAGCTGAGTTCTGGACTATATTTGGTACAGATCACCGAAGCCGAAAAACAGTTAGTAAAACGGTTAATTATTCGCTAAATCTTCTTGATTTAGAGGGGAAAAATTTTCTGGAATTGACGTACCTTTGCATTGCAATTGTACGTTAATCCGGCCGTATTATGATTCATTTTTTTGGCGATGCTACCACCGTTTTCGCCGTCCAAGCTACTTCTGACTTTCAAGAATCTGACCTGCAAAAATTAACCTGGCTTTTTGGCAACCGATCACCGATCGAGGGCAAATCTGTTTCTGGAATTTTTATTGGTCCTAGAGCAGCCATGGTGAGTCCGTGGAGTACCAACGCTGTAGAGATCACCCAAAACATGGGTATTAGCGGAATCATTCGTATTGAACAATACGAGGCAGTTAGTGCAGATTACGCAGACTTTGACCCTATGCTAAGCCAAAAGTTCAACGGTCTAAACCAAGAGTTATTCACCATTGATATTGCGCCGGAACCAATAAAGAACATAACCGACATTGCAGGCTTTAATGCCAGTGAGGGCTTGGCCTTGAGCGATGACGAGATTGAATATTTGGAGCAACTGGCCGAACGCTTAGGCAGACCTCTTACAGATAGTGAGGTATTTGGTTTTTCTCAAGTAAACAGTGAACACTGTCGCCACAAGATCTTTAACGGGACCTTCGTTATCGACGGAGAAGAGCAAGACAGCAGTCTCTTTAAACTGATCAAGAAGACCTCAGAAACACATCCCAACAAAATTGTATCGGCCTACAAAGACAATGTGGCTTTTATAGAAGGGCCGGAAGTAACGCAGTTCGCACCAGAGCGTCCGGAAGTTCCTTCCTACTACCAACAAGAAGATTTTGAATCTGTGATCTCTCTTAAAGCAGAGACACACAACTTTCCAACTACTGTAGAACCTTTTAACGGTGCAGCTACAGGTAGCGGTGGAGAGATCCGCGACCGTTTGGCGGGAGGACAAGGTTCTTTACCTCTGGCCGGGACCGCTGTATACATGACAGCTTATTCTCGTCTGAATGAAACTCGTCCCTGGGAACAAAAAATAGACGCCAGAGAATGGCTTTACCAAACTCCACTAGATATTCTTATAAAAGCGTCCAACGGAGCTTCGGACTTTGGAAACAAATTTGGACAACCACTTATTTCTGGCTCGGTCTTAACTTTTGAACACGAAGAAGACGCCAAGGTCTTAGGATTTGACAAGGTGATCATGCTTGCCGGAGGTATTGGTTATGGCAAAAGATCTCAAGCCATTAAGGCAGCACCGGCTAAAGACGATGAGATCGTTATACTTGGTGGAGAGAATTACCGCATTGGAATGGGTGGTGCCGCGGTTTCTTCTGCAGATACAGGAGCTTTTAGCAGCGGAATAGAACTCAATGCTATTCAACGCTCTAACCCTGAGATGCAAAAGCGAGCGGCAAATGCCATTCGCGGTATGATAGAAAGTAAGAACAACCCTATAGTCTCTATTCACGATCACGGTGCCGGAGGGCACTTGAACTGTCTTTCTGAACTGGTTGAAGAAACGGGAGGTCATATCGACTTGGATGCCTTGCCTGTTGGCGACCCTACCCTATCGGCCAAAGAACTTATTGGGAACGAGTCTCAAGAACGTATGGGCTTGGTCATTGGCAGTGAAGACGCTGAGATCTTAAAGCAGGTAGCAGACCGTGAGCGTTCTCCTATGTACAAGGTAGGAAAGGTAACAGATGACCATCGCTTTAAATTCGAAGGGAGCAAATCCGGAGAAAAACCAATGGATTTCATGTTGAGTGATATGTTTGGCAGCTCGCCAAAAACTATCATGGAGGACCAGCGAATTGCCCAAGATTTTGAAGCAATCAAGTACGACCCGGCCGCCCTTAAACAATATGTCTTTGAATTGATGCGCCTGGAGGCGGTAGCTTGTAAAGATTGGTTGACCAACAAAGTGGACCGTTGTGTAAGCGGACGTGTTGCCAAGCAACAATGTGCCGGCCCACTGCAACTGCCTTTGAATAATTGTGGCGTAATGGCCTTAGATTACAAAGGCAAGGAAGGCGTGGCAACAGCCATAGGACATTCCCCAGTTAGCGGTTTGCTCGATCCGGCTGCAGGTAGTCGTAATGCAATTACAGAATCTCTTACCAACATACTTTGGGCACCTATTAAGGATGGCTTGAGTGGGGTTTCACTCTCCGCCAACTGGATGTGGCCCTGTAACAATCCGGGGGAAGATGCACGCTTGTATGAAGCCGTAAAAGCGGTATCAGATTTTGCCATCGAATTAGGGATCAACGTGCCTACGGGTAAGGATTCCCTTTCCATGAAACAGAAATACAAAGACCGCGAAGTCTTGTCACCAGGAACAGTGATCATTTCTGCTGCTGGTCATTGTGACGATATTACTAAAGTGGTGGAGCCTGTCTTGCAGAAAAATGCAGGAAGCGTCTACTATATTGATTTTTCCAAAACTGCGGCTGCCTTAGGCGGTTCCTCCTTTGCGCAGACGCGTTCTGCCTTAGGAAAGACTCCAGCTGATGTCTCTGATGCCAGTTATGTAAAAACAGCTTTCAATACCCTACAAGAACTTATCAGAGCGAATCAGATAGCAGCTGGGCACGATATTGGCTCCGGAGGGCTTATAACTACGCTGGCAGAAATGTGTTTTGCCGATCGTGACTTAGGAGCAACCCTGGACCTAAGCAGTTTGAACGCTGCTGATTTTGCCACAGCCTTATTTGCAGAGAACTGTGGTGTGGTCATTCAAGCGGTACAAGACAATACTGTTGAAAATGCCTTGAATGCTGCTGGAGTTTCCTTTGTAAATCTTGGATCGGCTAATCAAACCACTACACTAGCTTTAAATTTCAAAGGTGATTCTTTGAGTTTTGACATTGATGAACTGCGCGACGCATGGTACGAGACCTCTTATTTGCTAGACAGACAACAAAGTGGTGCCGAAAATGCCAAAGCGCGTTTTGATAACTACAAGAAGCAACCCTTGCGCTTTGAGTTCCCTGCGGAGTTTACCGGAGCGCTTCCGGAGATCGATCCGGCGAAGCCTCGTATCAAAGCAGCCATAATCAGAGAAAAAGGTTCTAACAGTGAGCGCGAAATGGCCAATGCTATGTATTTGGCTGGTTTTGACGTTAAAGACGTTCATATGACAGACCTGATCAGCGGACGCGAAACCTTAGAAGATATTCAATTCATCGGTGCTGTGGGAGGATTCTCCAACAGTGATGTACTTGGTTCTGCCAAAGGTTGGGCCGGAGCCTTCTTGTACAATGAAAAGGCCAAATCTGCACTCGATAACTTCTTTGCCCGCAAAGACACCCTATCGTTAGGCGTTTGTAACGGCTGTCAGTTGTTTGTCGAGTTGGGAGTGATTAATCCGGATCACGACGAAAAACCAAAAATGCTTCATAACGAGACCGGAAAATTCGAATGCAGTTTTACTTCAGTGACCATTCAAGAGAATCCGTCGGTAATGCTTGCCGGACTGGCCGGGAGCACGCTGGGGATCTGGGCTGCACACGGCGAAGGAAAGTTCTCTTTACCCAAAGCAGAATCTGCCTATAATATTGTAGCCAAATACGGTTACGAAGGCTTGCCTGCAAACCCGAACGGTTCCGACTACAACACAGCTATGATGTGCGACGACAGCGGTCGTCACTTGGTCATGATGCCACACTTGGAACGTTCTACTTTTCCTTGGAATTGGGGTCATTACCCCGCAGATCGCGACGACAAAGTAACACCTTGGTTACAGGCCTTTGTCAATGCTCGCAAGTGGTTAGAAGAAAATATGGAGGGCTAATTCCCTAGTTTTTAGGAGATCGTCAATTAAGACATAGAAGCTAATACCTCATTTATACGATTGACAAAAAATGGGTGTATTTTTTCGTATTTTGCAAAAAATCTAGCAGAATCGAACTATGACAGAAATTAAACGACTTTTTGACTTCCCCTATTATCAATTAGAAAACCTGCCGCGTGAGGATGCGCTAGTAACCAAATACGCAGGCACCTGGACTAAGACATCTACTCAAGAATACATAGATAAAGCCAATGCTATTAGCCGAGGCTTGTTGCGCTTGGGCGTGGACACCGGCGATAAAGTAGCCTTGATCTCCATGACCAACCGCACCGAATGGAATATCTGCGATATCGGAATATTGCAGCTTGGAGCACAAGACGTACCGATCTATCCAACCATTTCTGAAGATGATTACGCTTATGTCTTAAATCACAGTGAATCCAAGTACTGTTTTGTTTCTTGTCAAGAGGTCTTAGATAAGATCAACAAGATCAAAGATCAGGTTCCTACACTACAAGGTGTATATTCTTTTGACAGCATTGATGGCTGCGACAATTGGACGAAGGTTTTGGAGCTCGGAGCAGACGACTCCAACCAAAACGAAGTTCAAAAACGTATGGACACTGTTAAAGAATCTGACCTGGCCACCTTAATATATACTTCTGGTACCACAGGAAGACCTAAAGGAGTTATGCTAAGTCACAGCAACATAGTGAGCAATGCCATTAACAGTGCAACACGACTACCTATAGTCGAAGGATCTGCCAAAGCGTTGAGCTTTTTACCGGTCTGCCATATTTACGAACGCATGCTGATGTATATGTACCAATATACAGGTACAGGGATCTACTTTGCAGAATCCTTAGAAACCATCAGCGACAACTTAAAAGAAGTTAAGCCGCAAGTAATGACTGCGGTTCCTCGACTGCTAGAAAAAGTATACGACAAGATCATCGCCAAAGGAACAGACCTGACCGGGATCAAAAAGAAATTATTCTTCTGGGCAGTTTCTTTAGGACTTAAATGGAAACCTTACGGACAAAATGGTGGACTCTATGAATTTAAACTCAAGATCGCCAGAAAATTGATCTTTAGTAAATGGCAAGAAGCTTTAGGAGGAAACCTCCAGGCGATCGCCTCTGGTTCTGCTGCTCTACAGCCGCGTTTGGCGCGTGTATTCAACGCCGCGGGTTGCCCTGTTTTTGAAGGATATGGTCTAACAGAGACCTCTCCGGTAGTATCAGTAAACGATATGCGCAATGGTGGACTCAGAATCGGAACGGTTGGGAAAATGCTTCCAGATACCGAAGTGAAGATCGCAGAAGATGGAGAGATCTTGGTAAAAGGCCCTCAGGTAATGATGGGGTATTACAAGGATCCGGAGAAAACTGCAGAAGTATTAAAAGATGGGTATTTCCACACTGGAGATATTGGAGAGATAGATGCGGATGGATTCCTAAAGATCACCGATCGAAAGAAAGAGATGTTCAAAACTTCGGGCGGAAAATACATAGCTCCGCAGCTTATTGAAAACGTGATGAAGCAGTCGCGTTTTATTGAGCAGATCATGGTTATTGGAGATGGTGAGAAAATGCCAGCGGCATTGATCCAACCCAACTTTGAGTTTATTGCAGACTGGAACGAGCGCAAAGAAAAAGGCCTACCGTCTGACCCCGCTGCCTTGATCCAAGAAGAAAAACTGATCAAACGTATTCAGAAAGAGATCGATAAATACAACGAGCGTTTTGGGAAGTGGGAAATGATCAAAAAATTCGAATTGACCCCAGACGTTTGGAGTATCGAAGACGGTCACCTCACTCCTACTATGAAAATGCGTCGCAAGATCATCAAAGAGAAATACATGGATCTGTACAACAAGATCTACGGACATTAAAAAAGAGCGCTCCCTAAACGGGAGCACTTTTTTATTTATTTATTATGCGTGCATAATAAATTTATGTATCTTTGGAGGAGTTAACTCTCCACTATGAAGGAAAAGACCATAGACTACATTTTGCGCGCCACATGGATGGCAGTTGCAAAAATGTATAACGAAGAAGCAGGTAAGAAAGGATCCACCATGGCAACCGGTTTTGCACTCATCAGCATAGATCCGGAAGAAGGTACGCCTTCTACCGCCTTAGGGCCTAAAATGGGAATGGAAGCAACGAGTTTATCGCGCACCTTAAAGACCATGGAAGAAAAGGGCCTCATTGAACGTAGACCCAATCCCTTGGACGGACGTGGGGTACTGATCCACCTAACTGATTTCGGGCGTGAGATGCGTGAATACTCCAAGCAAGTTGTCATCACTTTTGACGAGGCCGTGAAAGAGACGGTAAGCAAGGAAGATTTCGCAACCTTTATGAGAGTTGGTAATAGTATTTTGGAACTCATTCAATCAAAAAAAATATACAACGAGAAAAAAATTGTATCCTAAAATGGCAAAACGAACCATTAATAAAGTAGCAGTCATCGGCTCCGGGATCATGGGAAGCGGCATCGCTTGTCATTTTGCCAATATTGGAGTTGAAGTATTGCTTTTAGACATAGTTCCTAGAGAACTCAACGAAAAGGAACAAGCCAAAGGTTTGACCTTAGAAGACAAAGTGGTTAGAAACCGCATAGTGAATGACGCCTTGGCAAAGGCTATCAAATCTAAGCCGGCACCACTTTATCACAAGAACTTTGCTAGCCGCATTACCACAGGAAACCTAGAAGATGATATTGCGAAAGTAGGCCAGGTAGACTGGATCATCGAAGTGGTGGTAGAACGCCTAGACATTAAGAAGCAAGTCTTTGAAAATCTGGAAAAGCACAGAAAGCCAGGAACGCTTATTACTTCCAATACCTCTGGTATTCCAATTAAATTCATGAGCGAAGGGCGCAGTGAAGATTTTCAAGCGCATTTCTGTGGAACGCACTTCTTTAACCCTGCACGTTACTTAAAGCTCTTCGAGATCATCCCTGGGCCCAAGACCAATCCAGAGGTCTTAGATTTCTTGAACGGATATGGAGAGCAATTTTTGGGGAAAACCTCGGTTGTAGCCAAGGACACTCCAGCCTTTATCGGTAACCGAATTGGGATCTTCAGTATTATGAGTCTGTTCCATATGGTTAAAGAAATGGGCTTGACCATAGAAGAAGTAGACAAATTGAGCGGACCAGTAATTGGTCGCCCAAAATCTGCAACCTTTAGAACGGTTGACGTTGTTGGACTAGACACCTTAGTTCATGTAGCTAACGGAATTGCCGAGAACTGCCCAGACGATGAGCGCAAATCGCTTTTCGTATTGCCGGATTTCATCAACGCTATGATGGAAAACCAGTGGTTGGGAAGCAAATCCGGACAAGGTTTCTACAAAAAAGTGAAGAAAGAAGACGGTTCTAGTGAGATCTTATCTTTAGATCTAGACAGTTTGGAATACCGCGCTAAAAAACGCGCTTCCTTTGGCACACTAGAGCTTACCAAAAGTATAGACAAAGTTATTGATCGCTGGCCAGTATTGGTAGGCGGAAAGGACAAGGCTGGCGAATTCTATCGCAAGACCTTGGCTGCGCTTTTTGCTTACGTATCTCACCGTATTCCAGAGATCACCGATCAGCTTTATAAAATTGATGACGCTATGAAAGCCGGTTTTGGTTGGGAACACGGTCCTTTCCAGATCTGGGATGCCATAGGCGTTGACAAAGGATTAGAATTCATAGCAGCAGAAGGATTAGAAGCAGCTGCTTGGGTTCAAGAAATGCGAGACAGCGGAAGCGAATCCTTTTACACTGTAGTAGATGGAGCTACTTATTGCTACGATCGTGATAAAAAAGGACAAGAAAAGATCCCTGGACAAGATGCCTTTATCATTCTGGATAACATCAGAAAATCTAAAGAGGTCTTTAAAAACAGCGGTGTCGTTGTAGAAGATCTAGGCGATGGAATCCTCAATGTAGAATTCCAAAGCAAGATGAACACCATTGGTGGCGATGTTTTAGCCGGACTAAACAAGGCTGTAGACCTAGCAGAAAAGGACTTTGACGGTTTGGTAGTAGGAAACCAAGCCGCAAATTTCTCTGTAGGCGCTAACATTGGAATGATCTTTATGATGGCTGTGGAGCAAGAATACGACGAACTGAACGCCGCCATAAAATACTTCCAAGATACGGTAATGCGCATGCGCTACTCTTCTATCCCAACGGTAGTTGCTCCTCATGGAATGACCCTGGGTGGAGGTTGTGAACTTTCGCTTCACGCCGATATGGTGGTTGCAGCCGCGGAAACCTACATTGGACTAGTAGAGTTTGGTGTTGGAGTGATCCCTGGTGGAGGTGGAAGTAAGGAAATGACCTTGCGCGCCGCAGATACCTTCCACAAGAACGATGTGGAACTCAACGTACTACAAGAGTATTTCTTGACCATCGGAATGGCCAAGGTGGCAACTTCTGCTTACGAAGCCTATGACACTTTCATCCTTCAAAAAGGAAAAGATATCGTTGTGGTGAACAAAGACCGTCAACTGGCTACAGCTAAGGCCTACGCCCGTTTAATGGCAGATCGCGGTTACACCAAACCGATCCAACGCACAGATATTAAAGTACTCGGTAAACAAGCCCTAGGTATGTTCTTAGTTGGCACAGATTCTATGGAAGCTGGACGCTACATCAGCGAGCACGATAAGAAGATCGCCAACAAACTGGCCTACGTAATGGCCGGAGGTGACCTTTCAGAACCACAACGTGTGAGTGAGCAATACCTACTTGATCTGGAGCGCGAAGCTTTCCTATCTCTATGTACAGAGCGCAAGACCTTAGAGCGCATTGAGCATATGTTGAAAAAGGGTAAACCATTAAGAAACTAGAAGATGAAAACAGCATATATAGTAAAAGCATATAGAACAGCCGTGGGGAAAGCGCCTCGCGGACTGTTTCGATTTAAGCGTCCGGACGAGCTGGCAGCAGAGACGATTGCATACATGATGAATGAGCTGCCGGAACTGGACAAAACTCGCATTGACGACGTGATCGTTGGAAACGCGATGCCTGAGGCCGAACAAGGCTTGAACATGGCGCGTTTAATCTCACTTATGGGATTAAAGGTGGAAGATGTACCAGGAGTAACCGTAAACCGTTACTGTGCATCTGGGATTGAAACCATCGCTATGGCAACAGCCAAGATCCAAAGTGGAATGGCAGATTGTATCATAGCCGGAGGTGCTGAGAGTATGAGTTATATTCCGATGGGCGGTTATAAGCCTACTCCAGACTACAACCTAGCCAAGAGTGGAAATGAAGATTATTATTGGGGAATGGGATTGACTGCAGAAGCTGTGGCCGATCAGTTCAAAGTATCTCGAGAAGATCAAGATGAATTTGCATACAACTCGCATCAAAAGGCATTGAAAGCACAGGCAGAAGGTCGTTTTGACGATCAGATAGTTCCTATAGAAGTGAACCACACCTTTGTAAACGCTGCAGGCAAAAAAGAGACCAAGACCTACACAGTAAGCAAAGATGAAGGGCCGCGCGCCGATACCTCTTTGGCAGTTTTAAATAAGCTACGTCCTGTATTTGCAGATGGCGGAAGCGTGACTGCCGGTAACTCTTCTCAAATGAGTGACGGCGCCGCTTTTGTAATGGTTATGAGCGAGGAAATGGTTAAAGAACTAAATCTGGAACCTATTGCCCGTATGGTGAATTTCGCCGCTGCAGGTGTTGAACCGAGAATTATGGGTATAGGCCCGGTTAAGGCTATTCCTAAGGCCTTAAAGCAAGCAGGCTTAAAGCAAGAAGACATTGATCTTATTGAACTCAATGAAGCATTTGCTTCTCAGTCCTTAGCAGTAATACGCGAACTGGGCTTGAATCAAGAGATCATCAATGTAAATGGTGGTGCTATATCGCTAGGACACCCTCTGGGCTGTACCGGTGCAAAACTCAGTGTGCAACTCTTTGACGAGATGCGCAAACGCGATATGAAAGGCAAGTACGGCATGGTAACCATGTGTGTGGGAACCGGCCAAGGTGCTGCAGGTATTTACGAATTTTTAAACTAAAAAAGGCATGGAAACAGTTGACAAGAAAGATATTATCCGCGGAGGTCAGTTTATCGTAAAAGAGACCGCTAGCCAGGATGTGTTTACTCCAGAAGATTTTTCTGAGGAGCAACAGATGATGAAAGAATCTGTAAAGGAGTTTGTAGATCGCGAGATCTGGCCAAACAAAGAAAAATTTGAAAAGAAAGACTACGCCTTAACCGAAGAGATCATGCGCAAAGCAGGAGAACTTGGTTTCTTAGGGGTGGCCGTACCAGAAGAATACGGTGGTCTCGGAATGGGCTTTGTATCTACCATGCTGGTATGTGATTACATTTCTGGGGCTACAGGCTCTATAGCAACGGCCTTTGGAGCTCATACGGGTATTGGTACCATGCCAATTACTTTATACGGAACCGAAGAGCAAAAACAAAAATATGTGCCTCAATTGGCCATGGGAGAAGTTTTTGGCGCCTACTGTTTGACAGAGCCAGGAGCTGGTTCTGATGCCAATTCCGGAAAGACCAAAGCCGTGTTGTCAGAAGACGGTACCCATTACCTGATCTCTGGTCAGAAAATGTGGATCTCTAACGCAGGTTTTGCTTCTACCTTCATTGTTTTTGCACGTATAGAAGACGATAAGAACATCACTGGTTTCATCGTAGAATACGATCCGGAGAATCCAAACGGAATGACACTTGGTGAAGAAGAGCACAAGCTCGGAATCCACTCCTCCTCTACCCGTCAGGTATTCTTTAACGAGACCAAAGTGCCTGTAGAGAATATGTTGTCTAATCGGGGTGACGGTTTCAAGATCGCTATGAACGCCTTGAACGTTGGGCGCATCAAGTTGGCTGCCGCTTGTTTGGACGCGCAGCGCCGCGTTATAGGAGAAGCCGTTAAATATGCCAACGAGCGTGTTCAGTTCAAGACGCCTATTATCAACTTCGGAGCTATTCAGGCTAAGATCGCCAATATGGCAACTAGCTGCTATGTAGGTGAATCTGCCTGCTACCGTGCTGCTAAGGATATCGAGAACCGTATCAACATCCGTCTAGAAAGTGGAAATACCCACCAAGAGGCAGAGCTTAAAGGTGTTGAAGAATTCGCTATTGAGTGTTCTATCTTAAAAGTAGCCGTTTCTGAAGACATCCAGAATTGTACGGACGAAGGTATCCAAGTTTTTGGAGGTATGGGCTTTAGCGCCGATACACCAATGGAATCTGCTTGGAGAGATGCGCGTATCTCTCGTATCTATGAGGGTACTAACGAGATCAACCGTATGTTGGCCGTTGGTATGTTGGTTAAAAAGGCTATGAAAGGTCATGTGGACCTTTTAACCCCAGCCATGGCTGTTGCCGACGAATTGACTGGGATTCCATCGTTCGAAACGCCAGACTTCAGCGCTCCAATGAGCGAAGAAAAGGCTATGATCGCTAAGCTTAAAAAGGTATTCCTTATGGTTGCCGGAGCAGCCGTACAGAAATTCGGACCGCAGCTAGAAGAGCATCAGCAACTACTAATGGCTGCCGCAGATATCCTAATCGAAATCTATATGGCAGAATCCGCAGTATTGCGTACCGAAAAGAATATCGCTCGCTTTGGAGCAGACGCTCAAAAAGATCAGATCGCGATGACCCAATTGTACCTTTACGATGCGGTTAACATAGTTAATGACAAGGCTAAAGAAGGAATCATCTCCTTTGCCGAAGGTGACGAACAACGCATGATGCTTATGGGACTCAAGCGTTTTACCAAATACCAGAACAACCCGAATGTAGTTGCCTTGCGCAAGCAGATAGCCGCTACCGTATCTAAAGCAAACGATTACAGTTTTTAAATTAGGGTTTTAATTATTGTAAGTAAGCCGCCCCTGTCCGGGCGGCTTTTTTTTGGCCTTGTTTTTGCTATCTTTATCCAAACAACACTTATGAATCGCATACTAAACCTACTGGCCATTCTAAGCACTACTGTTGCTTTTTCCCAGACCAACCCAGACGTATTTATTGCCAATATCGACTCCGACGAAGAAAAAACCACTATCAGCGGACTGACCAATCTGTCCAATGACCCGGGTTATGACAATCAGCCGAGTTTTGGCACCGATCATTTGTTGCTTTTTGCGGGTAACAATGACGGGCAAACAGATATCTTTCAGATGCACTCTCGCACGGGTAGAAAAATGTTAGCCGGCGGTTCGCGTGCCGGGGGAGAATATTCTCCACAACTTACCCCGGACGGACGTGGAATAGCAGCTGTTCGCCTAGATACTACAGGCTTGCAGCGTTTGTACATCTATGATAAAATGGGTGATTCTACTGTGTTGATCCCAGATCTAATGGTCGCCTATTACACCTTTTTCGACGCCAATCAGATCGTTGGCTGTTATATAGAAGACGAATCGCTCAACCTCTTTGTCCACAAGCTAGACGAAGCCAAGACCTACACCTTACTCAAAGATGTAGGGCGCAGTTTTCATAAGGTGCCTGGACAGAACTCGGTAAGTTACACAGTGACCAACGAGCAAGATCAGCAAGATGTTTATCTGTTAGACATGGAGACCTTGGAGAGTTTCTTTGTAACCCAACTGCCTATAGGCGTGAATGACTACGCCTGGCTAGACGATTCTAGAATAGTTGTCGGCTCTAAGAGTAGTTTGTTCGTCTATGATACCTTTGACAAAAAGGATTGGGTGAAATTAGCAGATCTCGATGCTAGCGTTATTACCGATATTAGCCGCATTGCGGTAAATCCTTCGGGCAATAAAATAGCCTTGGTAGGAATCCCTAAATAGTAAATAATTATCACTGTTTACTTTTCTTCGGATGGATTGATGCACATTTGATACAGACATCGATCAGACTAACTATGTACCAAAAATTACTTTCACTTGGCTTGTGTTGCGCCCTTATGGCGTGTAGCAAGCGTGACCCTGTAAGGGAATTACCGAATCAGATCCCAGATTTTGAACAAACCTCTTGCGCAGACGCCCAATATCCAGAATGGTCTACTTCCCTCTATGTATTGCCATATCCGGTGGGCAAATCTTATAACGTTGGTTTGAGTCACTGTGGAGGGAGCTTTCATTCAGAAGGAGCCCCAGACCAATTTGCTGTGGATTTTGATATGATGATAGGATCGCTGATCACTGCAGCACGTCCTGGCCGAGTGATCTATGTGGAAGAAAGCGGAATGGACGGCAACTTTCCGAACAATCTGGTTGTCGTACAACACGACGATAATACCTATGCGCATTATATGCATCTTACTTTCGAAGGCGCTATAGTCGAAGTTAATGATCTGGTGAACCAAGGCGATGAAATTGGCTACAGCGGTTCCACAGGCTTAGCAGGTTATCCGCATTTACATTTTGTGGTTACCGTTGGTGGGTGGACTTACCCTTATGTATCTATGCCATACAATTTTCGCAATACCGAACCCAATCCTAAGAGTTTGACCAGCGGAGTATCTTATTTAGCGGAGCCGTATTAACATCTTTTCTGAAACTTTTTGGCTAATTTTAGGCAAAAAGACCAACATGCGGAATTTTATCCTTTTGCTACTGCTAGTAAGTAGTATTTCTCACGCCCAACAAGACCCAAGAATTTATGACATTATAGACGCCGTTTCTGCCGATAGGATCAAGCAAGACGTAAAGACCTTGGCCGATTTTGGCACCCGTCATACCCTCAGTGACACGGTTTCTAATACTCGCGGAATTGGCGCTGCCCGTCGCTGGATAAAAAGCGAATTCGACAAGACCTCTGCCGCCTGTAGTGGTTGTTTGGAAGTCTTTTACCAGAGTGATTTTGTACCCAAGGGCGATTCGCAGCGCATCGTAAAAGATGTTAATGTGGTCAATGTGGTAGCCATTCAACGCGGTACTAAATACCCGAATCGTTTTATCATCATGAGCGGCGATATAGACTCCCGCGTTAGCGACCCTACTGATTATACCTCAGATTCTCCAGGAGCAAACGACAACGCCAGTGGTATGGCAGGGACCTTAGAGGCCGCGCGAGTACTCTCCAAATATAAATTTGAGAACAGCATTATCTATGTTGGTCTAAGTGGCGAAGAACAGGGCCTATACGGCGGAAAAGGCCTGGCTGCTTATGCCAAGGCCCAAGGCTGGGACATTATCGGGATCCTTAACAACGACATGATTGGGAATATCACCGGAGTAGATGGGGTGGTCGACAACAGAACCTTTAGAATTTTTAGCGAGCCTTATCCACCAGAGCCAGATGCCAGACGCTTGCGCGCCATGCGTTTTTACGGCGGAGAGGTAGACGGTATCTCTCGTCAATTGGCCAGATATGTACACAAGACCACCAAAACCTATATGCCAGAAATGAACCCGATGATGATCTACCGTTTGGATCGTTTTGGACGTGGCGGGCATCACCGGCCGTTCAATGATGCTGGTTTTGCCGGCATCCGCATCATGGAAGCCCACGAGAATTACACCCAGCAACATCAAGATATCCGCGTAGAAGACGGCATTGCTTATGGAGACACATTTGAACATGTCAATTTTCCCTACGCTAAAAAGCTCACAGCAGTAAACGCGATCAACTTGGCGAGTTTGGCATGGGCACCTCCAGCTCCGGCAGAAGTGGGCATTGGGGGAATCGTAGAAGCTAGCGCCCGTTTGGAGTGGTCGCCGGTCGAAGGGGCTGTAGCCTATAAGATCTATTGGCGCGATACAACTTCTCCTACCTGGGATAATGCCAGACTGGTAACCGGAGCTACTTCTGCCACTCTAGATGGCATTGTTATTGACAACTACTTCTTCGGAGTTGCTGCCGTAGGTGCTAATGGGCACGAAAGCGTGGTAGTGTTCCCTAATAAAATTATCCGTTAGATGAATTACCGTTTTCTTTTTTTACTGCTGAGCTGTAGTATTTCCTTTGGCCAAAATTATAGCCGTCAAGATTCCTTACGGGGTCAAATTACTGCAGAGCGCGCTTGGTGGGACTTACAGCATTACCAGCTGGATGTCACTGTAGATATTGACAACCAAAGCATTTCTGGCTCCAATATAATCACTTATAAAGTTCTAAAAAACGGAGATCGTTTACAATTGGATCTGCAAGAACCCATGCGTATAGAAAAGGTTGTTCAAGACGGCAAAGAACTCGAATGGACTTCAGAGGGAATTGCGCACTTTGTAAAACTCAGAAAGAAAATGAAACCGGGCAAAGAAGAGCAGATCAAAGTCTTCTTTAGCGGAAAACCACGGATAGCAAAGAATCCACCTTGGGATGGCGGCTTTGTATTTACCCAAGATAGCAACGGAAAAGCTTTTGTGGCAAACGCAAACCAGGGAATTGGCGCTAGTATCTGGTGGCCCAACAAGGACCACCCTTACGATGAGCCAGATCAAGGCACTGTTATTAGTGTGACCACTCCGAAAGACCTAATGGATGTGTCTAACGGCCGCTTGATCAAGGTAGACAGTACTGCTACTACTAAGACTTGGACATGGCAAGTGGTGAACCCGATAAACAATTATGGGATCAATGTTAATATCGGAGACTATGTCCATTTTAGAGAAATTCACGAAGGCGAAAAAGGCAATCTCGATGTCGATTATTATGTGCTGAGAGAAAATGAAGCCAAAGCTCGCAAACAATTCGAGCAAACCACAGGAATGCTCGCAGCATTCGAATATTGGTTTGGCCCCTACCCTTTTTACGAAGACGGATTCAAACTCGTGGAAGCCCCGTATTTAGGTATGGAACACCAAAGTTCCGTAACCTATGGCAACGGCTACAAAAACGGGTATCGCGGTTATGACCTCTCCGGTAGCGGTTGGGGTATGAAATTCGATTTTATAATTATACATGAGGCAGGACACGAATGGTTTGCCAACAACATAACAACCACAGATGTCGCAGATCTTTGGGTTCATGAAGGTTTTACAGCCTATAGCGAAAACTTGTATTTGGATTATCACTTCGGAGCTAATGCGGCGGCAGATTATGTTGTAGGTACGCGCAAGATTATCATGAACGACAAGCCTATCATTGGCACCTACGGAGTTCGTGAAGAAGGCAGCAGCGACATGTACTACAAAGGGGCCAATATGTTGCACACGTTACGCCAGTTGATAGAGGACGATCTGCAATGGCGAAGCATACTGCGAGGTTTGAATGAGGATTTTAGACATCAGACCGTAAGCAGTAAGCAAGTAGAAGACTATATTAGCAAGGCTACAGGCAAAGATCTTTCGGCCTTCTTTAATCAATATCTGCGCACCACCATGATTCCAAATCTGGAGGTCAAGATGGCCGGCAATAAACTCAGCTACCGCTACACCAATATCGTAGAGAACTTTGATATGCCAGTGATTGCAATGCTGAATGATACCGAAAAATGGATCTTCCCAAGCAGTGAGTGGAAAACCGAGGAATTAGATCTGAATCTAAAATTCTTCGCTGTTAAACGTGACTTTTATGTGGATTACCAGCTTATAGCAAATTAATGGAAGAGCGCCCGGTCTTATATTTCCCCAGAGATGTAGCCTGGCGCGAATGGCTCAGTCTCAATCACGATCAGTACCCAAAAGGTGTTTACTTGATCTTTTATAAGTTGGAGACTGGCATAGACACTATGCGATGGGAAGAAGCCGTGCGGGTTGCTATTTGCTTCGGATGGATAGATTCTACCGTAAAAAGTTTGGGGGGCGGCAAACGCCGACAATATTTTTGCCCCAGAAACCCCAAGAGCACTTGGAGCGCACTGAACAAAAAATATGTTGCCGAACTCGAGGCTTCTGGACTTATACACCAAGCTGGTTATCGGATTATCGACCTGGCCAAAGAGACCGGTACTTGGACCGCCATGGATGCGGTAGAAAACCTGATCATACCCAAAGACCTGCAAGAGGCCTTTGACGAATTTCCACTGGCCTTTGACAATTACAGCAATTTTAGTCGGGGTTACCGCAAGAGTTATTTGAGTTGGCTGTACAGCGCCAAACGAGAAGCAACAAGACAAAAACGAATCGACGAGATCATTCAGCTTTGTTTGGCCAATATTAAATCCCGCTAAAAGAGTATCTTTAAAAAATTTCATCGACATGACTAGATTCTTAAGCCTTATCTGCTTTTTGAGCATCACCCTAAGCTTTGCTCAAAAGGAAGAAGCAAAATGGGACGTGAATGCTCCCGGAGACGAATTCGAATACAATACCCATCGCTTTACGACCTCAGAAGGCACCTGGATGAATCTAGACGTAAGCCCCGACGGTAAGACCATAGTCTTTGATATGTTGGGAGATATTTACTCCATGCCAGCCACAGGTGGAAAGGCAAAAGTGCTTCGCGGCGGTATTCCCTTTGAGATCCAACCGCGATTTAGCCCAGATGGTAGTAAGATCCTCTTTACCAGCGATGCCGGAGGAGGCGACAATATTTGGATCATGGATGCAGACGGCTCCAATCCGAAGCAGATCACCAAAGAGAACTTCAGGTTACTCAACAACGCCGCATGGATGCCAGACGGTTATTCCTTTGTGGCTCGCAAACACTTTACCTCTGGCCGTTCCTTGGGAGCTGGTGAAATGTGGCAGTATCATATAACTGGAGGCAGCGGCATGCAGCTTACCAAACGCAAAAACGATCAGCAAGATGTCAATGAGCCTGTAATTAGTCCAGACGGGAAGTACCTGTATTACAGTGAAGATGTTTATCCCGGCGGATTCTTTCAGTACAATAAAGATCCGAACAAACAGATCTATGTGATAAAACGCTATGAATTTGCCACTGGAGAGACCACCCAATTAACTGGTGGACCTGGAGGAGCAGCCCGACCACAAATATCGCCAGACGGCAAAATGCTCGCTTTTGTAAAACGCGTGCGAACTAAATCTACCCTTTATATCCACGATCTGGAAACAGGTGTAGAATATCCTGTCTACGATGCCTTAAACAAGGACCAACAAGAGGCCTGGGCCATATTTGGAGTTTACCCCAATTTCGATTGGATGCCAGACAACAAGCATCTGGTATTTTGGACCCAAGGCAAGATCCACAAGCTAAATATAGCAGATCTGAGTGTTACTGTTATACCATTCGAGGCCAATGTAAAACTCGAAATTGCCAAAACGGTGCATTTCAATACTCCTATCCCAGATAAGACCTTTACTTCTAAGGCCATAAGACAGGCGGTTACCTCTCCAGATGGAAAAACACTCGTATTTCATGCCTTAGGGTATCTTTGGACCAAAGCCCTGCCTAATGGCACCCCAAAAAGATTAACTCAAGGCACCGATTTCGAATTCGAGCCAAGCTTCTCCCCAAACGGAAACACTATCGTTTTCGTTTCTTGGAACGACCTAGAAAAAGGTGCCGTTTTATCTGTTCCAGTCAACGGAGGTTCTGTAACCCGTTTGACAACAGAAAAGGCCATATATCGCACGCCATCTTTTAATCGCGCCGGAACACAAATTGCTTTTAGACGTGAAGGCGGTAATACCGACCAAGGTTTTACCTATACCAAGAACAGTGGTCTTTACACCATGAACGCCAATGGCAGCGGGATGAAAAAATTGACCTCAGAAGGAGAATATCCAACTTATAACAGTACCGATAGTCGTATCTATTATCAGACCGGAGGTACCTACTTTGGAAACACAACCAAGACTTTGCACAGTGTAGACCTGGGCGGGCAAGACAAACAAACGCATGTAAGCTCAAAATACGCCAACCGCTTGGTGCCTTCTCCAGATGACAAATGGATCGGCTTTAGCAATTTGCACAGAGCTTATATAGCTCCGCTGGTCTTGAATGGAAAAACACAAGACCTTACCCCAAATAGCAAAAATGTACCTGTGGTGCAGGTAAGCAAAGACGCAGGGATCAATCTACATTGGTCCAAAGATAGTAAGGCCATGATGTGGACCTTGGGAGACGAGTATTTTAAAAATGACCTGACCGACAAATTCGGTTTTATTCCAGGCGGAAAAGATGAAGCCACCGACATGAGCGAATCCGGGATCAAGATCGGACTCAATTCGGCAGTAGACAAACCCAGCGGGATCATTGCATTTACTGGAGCCCGTATCATTACTATGGAAGGTGACCAAGTGATAGAGAACGGTACACTTGTGGTAAATGGCAATCGCATAACGGCAGTAGGCGCCGCGGCGGACGTCACAATCCCATCCGGAGCTACTGTTATGGATATGAGTGGTAAGACCATAATTCCCGGTTTAGTGGACGCGCATGCTCACTTAGGTGCCTTCCGTTACGGCTTAACTACACAACAAAACTGGCAGCTTACGGCCAACTTGGCCTACGGTGTCACCACGGCTCATGACCCCTCTGCAAATACGGAGACTGTTTTTACGCTTTCAGAAATGGTAAAGGCAGGTAATCTGGTAGGGCCTCGAATCTACTCCACTGGTTTTATTCTTTACGGTGCTGATGGAGACTTTAAAGCCGTGATCAACAATCTAGACGATGCTAGATCTGCCATAAAACGCACCAAGGCCTTTGGGGCTACTTCGGTTAAGAGTTACAACCAACCTAGGCGCGAACAACGCCAACAAGTAATGCAGGCGGCCAGAGAGTTAGGTATCAATGTAGTGCCAGAAGGCGGATCTACCTTTTTCCACAACATGACCATGGTAATGGATGGCCATACAGGCGTGGAACACAATATTCCTATTGCCCCGGTATACAAAGATGTTATTGAACTTTGGAAAACTTCGGGCACTGGTTATACCCCTACGCATATTGTGAACTATTCCAGCATGAGCGGCGAATATTATTGGTATCAGACCAGCAATGTTTGGGAAAATGAAAAATTGCTTAAATACACTCCCAGAAGTGTGATCGATGCGCGATCCAGACACAGAACCATGATTCCCATGGAGGAATACACCAACGGACATATCTTGAATTCGCAGACCACCACTGCCCTAGCCAATGCCGGGGTAAAAGTAAATATGGGAGCGCATGGACAATTACAAGGTCTAGGAGCACATTGGGAAACCTGGATGCTGGCTCAAGGTGGCATGACTCCTATGCAAGCCTTACAAGCCGCTACGATAAATGGAGCGCAATACATAGGCGCAGGAAACGACATCGGGTCTTTAAAAGTTGGTAAACTGGCAGATCTGGTTATTCTAGACGAGAATCCTTTAGAAGACATTCAAAATACCAATTCGGTCCTATACACTATGGTCAACGGCCGTTTGTATGACACCAACACCATGGACGAAGTTGGCAACTCCCCCAAAAAGCGTTTGCCTTTCTATTGGGAACAACCCGGCTACAACCAAGCCTTTCCTTGGCATGAAGAAAGTAACAGCTTCCTAAGACCAGGTTGTGGTTGTCACATAGGGCATCAAGTAAACTAGCATGCGTTATTGGAGAGCAATACTCCATTATTATTGGAGTCAACTCCCAGCAGGATTGGCTTTGTCTGCACTTACTTACATCTTTATCGATGCGGTGTGGGCTATAGTGATATTTATATTGCTAGGCAGTTTTTTTGGACAACTGGCCTTTAGCACATTTTACAAAGAACAGCTGCTATACTATCATAACCTTGGTTTTACTAAAGGACGCCTAATGACGCTGGCCTTTTACCTAAACCTTATCTTAACTCTAGTTCTCGCCAGTGTAATAGCTGGAATAGCCGCCATACTATTATGAAGTTGGTCGCCTTAAATATTCGCAAATCCTTTGGTAATAAAACTGTACTTGACAATGTTTCATTGCAATTGGATAAAGGAGGAATCTGTGGACTTTTAGGTAGCAACGGAGCCGGAAAGTCTACCTTGCTTAAAATTCTTTTTGGAAGCTTAAAGGCGGATGCAGGTTCGCTCTTTTTGAACCAAGAACCTTTGGAGGTCTACAAGAAGTTTAGATGGCAAAAGATCGGTTACCTGCCACAATATCACATGTATCCGAAGCAACTAAAGGTGAAAGACCTCATCCCTATGACCTGCCCAGACGCAGATGTCCAAGACCGAATTTTTTATACCCCGGGCATACATGTGTTGACCAAAAAATGGGTCGGGTCCCTTTCAGAAGGGCAGCGTACCTTTCTCGGCGTGGTACTGGCCTGTCATTTACCCCACGGGGTTTTGCTTATAGACGAGCCCTTTTCCATGACCGACCCTAAGACCATAGAACAAATAAAAGAGCTTTTACTCAAAACTTCCGCAGCAAAAGCAATCCTGATCACCGATCATTATTACCACGATGTCCTAGAAATCTGCCAGAAGACGCAACTGTTGCATCATGGAAAATTGATAGAAGTAACAGATAAAAAAGACCTCAAGGCCTTGGCTTATATCCGATAAGATGCAAAAATCTTCTTTAAACGGAGCGGTGAATTAAATTTTTACGAGCCTCTATGGGGTATTGTCTGCTATTCGTATCTTTAAAGTAGAAATCACTAAACACATTAAGACATGATAAAATCAAAATACCAAAGCGTTCTTGATCTAGGAGAGAAACTCAACATTCAAGACGGAGACGTAAGAGAAGAAGCAGGACAACTTAAAGTTTGGGGTACAGCTGCTACGCCATACGAAAAGAACTTGCTATGGGACGAGATCAAAAAGGTTGGAGGAGAAAATCCTGCAGACATCATGGCCGACATCAAAGTTGCTGACGAGTCTGTTTACCACCGTCATACTGTTGCTAGCGGAGAATCTTTGAGCAAGATCGCTAAGCACTACTACAAAGATCCTATGAAGTATCAAGCGATCTTTGAGGCAAATACCGATATCTTGAAGAATCCTGATATGATCCACCCAGGACAAGAACTAATTATTCCTAACCTATAAGGAATAATAGTAGCACAAATATGAAAAACCGCCTAATGGCGGTTTTTTTATGTTTATACAATTAGATTTTTGACCGCTTCGGCATAACCTCGACTAACTCGTACTTTTTCTCCGCTCTTTACAGTGATCTCATAGCTCTTACCGTATTTGGCCACTTCTTTTATTGCTGTTAGATTAACCATGGCAGATCGATGCACGCGCAAGAACAGTTTTGGGTCGAGTTTATCGGCCAAAGAGCTGATCCCGTAATTGCTCACAAAACTCCCTGCCGGCGTGTGTAATTTAGAATAATCGCCATAAGCTTCTATCCAGGCTATCTGCGCCACTTCTACGGTGATCAGTTTTTTATTGGAAGAAACCAAAACGCGCTCCGGGTAATGGTTGGATTCCATCAACAAAGTATTGGTCAGAGGTGCCAAAGCATCTTGAGAATTGGATTTACCAAGGCGTTCTACGGCCACGCGGAATCGATCTTTAGTGTAGGGTTTAAGCAAGTAATCCACCGCATGAACCTCAAAGGCTTTAAGGGCGTATTTATCGTAAGCAGTAGAAAAGATGATCTGCGGCAATTCGTCCAAACGGGTAATGACCTCAAAACCGGTCAATCCTGGCATCTGAATATCTAAAAAGACCAGGTCGGGCTTAAAACGATTGATCTCCTTAACGGCGTCCACTCCATTATTAACCTCTGCCATTACAATGAGGTCTGGATAATCTTCTAAGTACTCACGAATTAACGAACGGCCCGCCTGCTCATCGTCAACAATAATAACCTTCTGCATTAAATGGCAAATTTTATAATAGCTCCTTGAGGTTGATTGTCAAAGATCTCCAATTGGGATTGATACATCTTCTGCAGGCGCAATTGCGTATTAGCAAGCCCTATACCCTTAGTAAATGCCGCTTCCTTGTCTTTGATCCCTATGCCAGTATCGGCAAGCTCGAACATCAGTTTATCGCCTCTTTTGAAAATGCTGATGCTGATCGATCCGCCTTCTATGATGCTTGACAAACCGTGCTTGATAGAATTCTCTACCAGAGGCTGTAAAAGCATAGGCGGGATCTTTTCTTTATACAAGGCCTTGTCGACATTGAAATTAAGCGCTAAGCGATCGCCGTAGCGCGCTTTTTCCAGATCTAGATATTTGGTGACGAATTCGAGCTCTTCGCCCAGGGTCACTAGCTCTTCTTGAGACGCTCTAAGTTGATAACGGAACAGATCAGAAAGCTGCGCGATCATGGTTCTGGTCTTTTCTTGTCCTGGAGGCACAGAGGCATTTATGGTATTGAAAACATTATACAAAAAGTGCGGATTCAACTGCGCCTTGATGGCAGAGAGTTCACTTTTTAAAGCCGCTTGGCGTAACTCGCCTTCTAATTTCAATTTTTCCTGATTCTTTCTAAAGTATTCGTAAGCATGAAAAAAGCCAAACTGTATCATATAGAAAAGCGCAGGGATATAAACATCCCAAACCTCGGCTCCTCCTTGCAAGTGCCACATACCCCAAGCCTCACTGAGCTCGTAGTAGATATACTTTGCAGCAAAGACAAAAACAGGCAAGGTAACTATATGAACCAAGAGCCGTTGATAAAGCTTCCAATCTTTGAGTCCTCTAAAGATCAACAACCAAACTGGGATAGTCAATAGAAAGAAAATGGTGTATTGCATGCCACCGCGGCGGATAAAAGGCACCAATTGAAAGATCGCATCTTCCGGATCGTTATAACCGGCACGATTGACCCAAAGGGTAATGTGATACATCAGTGCAAAGAGCATGTACAGTCCAAAAGTGATCAGGATATCCTTTATCCGCACACTGGCAATTGTCCTGTCAAACCAGGCTTTTTTGGTATTCTCCATAATTATTATTTCGGATCCATTTTAGCATAGAACACATTTTGCACCCGACCATAATTTAGTAAAAAACCGCTTAGGGTGCCATCTGCGGCAAACTGTGGCTTTAAGATATATCCACCGTTTACACGAATGGTGTTCGCCCGGATGAGGGTAGCGTCTAGCGCCCGCTCTTTGAGTTTTACGCTGAATTGTTCTTCGCCCAGGTATTGCAATTCCATTTGAGAATCCAGTTCGTCATTCTTGTAATGGCCCGCTAATACCTTTAATTCCTCAGGGTTGATTACCAGAGGAGGTAACCACGCTCCTTTGCGCATTGGAATCTCGGGATGATACAACTCAAAGTCATACTGCCCAGGGGTCTGCTCACTTTTTACAAATGCCAGAACCAGCCCAGATCCGTTGGTATACTTATATACATTTCCTTTTACATGTGCTAATGCCACAGGGGTAGCTCCTTCTATTTCTCGATACAGACTGTCGTTGCGTTTTACAATATTCACCTTTGTACTGGATTCTAAAAGATAGGTTCCCAATAGCTCAGCTTCTTTTGGTTTGCTTCCGATCTTGGCCGGCATAACAGCTTGGGGAGCTTTAGCCTCCTGCGGCCCATAGATAGTCTCTAAAACTTGCATGGCCAGACGACTCGCATCGACTATCCCGTTGTTCATTACAAAGACAGCCAGCTGATCCTGAGGTAAGCGAACCACATGGGCTCCATAAGCGCCAGTTGCTCCGGAGTGAAAGATCATGGGCTGGCCTCTAAAATTGCTGTGCTCCAAACCATAACTATAACCCGTGGGTGATAGGTTCAGTGCTTGTTGACTCGCTGCCATCCACGAAGCTCCTGCCGCTAAAACCGCAGCTTGCACTTGCTTCTCATAATGGAGCATATCGGCCAAAGTTGTATATAAAAAACCATCGCCGTGTAAGTTGGTAATCATTGGATAGATCTGCCAGCGACCATCGCCCCAATTGGCATAAGCAGTAGCTTTGTTAGGAAACACCTCCATATAGTTGTCGGAATACTGGGTGTGTTCCATTCCCAAAGCGGCAAACCATTTCTTAGCATAGTCCGCAAAGGGTTCTCCACTCACTTTGGCTATGACCTCAGTGAGCAAAATGTAGCCGCTATTGCTATAGGTATAATCCGTTCCCGGATTGAAATTGAGGCTCTCTTGTTTTTCAAGAAGCTCAACTACATCCTTATTATCAAGTCCTTCGCGGCGCCACCACGGATTGCGTTGAATGCCCATAAGGTCGCTGTAATCACGAATACCGCTCGTATGAGTGATGATCTGCGCTAAAGTGATTGGATCTTTTATACCATTATAAAGATCTGGCAAATAGGTTCGTATATCATCCTTTAAGTCTAGCCTTCCTTTTATACTGAGGTCTAAGACCATAGCGGCAGTAAACTGTTTGGCTACCGAGGCAATATTAAAGACAGACTTAGCATCAACAGGAACTTCGAATTCCAAATTAGCAAGGCCTGTATAATGCTCGTATACTACTTCTCCTTGGTAGACTACTCCTACGGCTATGCCCGGAGTTCCGGGACTGATACGGCTATCGATCAGCGCATTTAAAGCTGCCTTATCTACGGCTTGCGCTCTAAAAAGATTTGTAGTGAATAAGCAAATGGTAAATAAAACTATTATTCGTTTGGTCATGATGATGCATTTTTCTCAAATGTAAGGACTTGAGAGTGATCTGAATAAGAGCATCAGATGAATGGCCCTATAGCCCGACGAATGGCCCGGGTTCATTCATCGACGCATAGGGCGACTGGTCGGATTATCCTTTTTATTGTTTAAGGGACACTGCATATTTGTGCTGTAGAGATAAGATCAACATTATGAACATCACAATCAAAAAACGAATCAGTCTTCTATTTTTTGCCCTAAGCAGTTTCATGCTACAGGCACAAGATCTAGAACTCCGCGGAAGCCTGGCAGACCAAAACGAAGCGCCGATTGCCTTTGCCACTACCTATTTATATCAGGTGCAGGACAGCACTTTGGTAAAAGCTACAATTAGCGATGAAGCCGGAAACTTTATCATTAAAGAATTGCAGCCTGGCTCCTATTATTTACAACTCAACAGTCTGGGTTTTGCTCCGTATACCTCCGCAGCAATTACACTTAATGATAGCATGACGCTACCTCAGATCGTGCTGGAAGAAGCTGCAGAAGCCTTAGATCAAGTTACTATAGTGGCAGAAAAACCAATTGTGGAGGTATTGGCAGACAAGACTGTCTTTAATGTAGACAAAACCATCAATGCTACCGGAAGTACCGGATTTGAGCTGCTTAGAAAAGCCCCAGGAGTCCTAATTGATAACAACAACAGCATTATTGTAGAAGGAAAAGCAGGCGTACAGATCTATATAGACGGGCGCCCTTCTGTCCTTGCAGGTCAAGACCTGATCAATTATTTAGAAACGCTTCAATCCACAGATATTGAATCCATAGAGATCATAACCCAACCATCTTCTAAATACGAAGCTGCAGGAAATGCGGGGATCATCAACATCATACTAAAACGCAACAAAAGCCTTGGGACCAATGGTAGTTTGACCTTAGGGTATATTCAAGGTAAATATCCAAGAGTTAACAGTTCTATCAACCTGAACAATAGAGGTAAAAAGACAAATATTTACGGTACCTATTCCAACCGCTTTGGGCAAGGCTTTGGTTTCATTGACCTCTTTAGACGTCAGAACGGTACCACCTTTGACCAACGCAGTACAACTGTTTTGGACAACAATAACCACAATATCAAGACCGGAATTGACTATTATATCAACGACCGCCACACTTTTGGGGCCTTGTTTACGGCCAATTTTAGCAATGTGATCAACAATACCAATAGTAGAACCCCAATTATTCCGGCTGGGCAGCCCATGCCCGTAGAGGTTCTTATAGCTCAGAGTAATTCAGACAATGTAGCTGCCAATTTGAATGGAAACCTCAACTATAAATACAAGGACACCATAGGACGTGAATTTACTGTAGATCTCAACTATGGCAATTTCAACAGCGATCGGAATAACTTTCAGCCCAATTATTATTTAGACGGAGCCCAACAAGATACGGTAAGCGAGTCTATTGCGCGATTCATCACTCCTATTAAAATAGACATTTTTGCGGGTCAAGTAGACTACGAGCAGCCTTTGTGGGGTGGAAAGCTTGGAGCCGGATTGCGTTACTCCTATGTACAGACCAACAATGTCTTTGACTTCTTTGATGTGATCGACGGAATGGAGATCTTGAATTTAGAACAAACCAACACCTTTGATTATACCGAACAGATCAACGCCGCTTATTTGAACTACAATATCCGCTGGGATAAATGGAATTTGCAATTTGGACTACGCGTAGAGCAAACCATTTCAGAAGGAGACTTGACCTCGGCTCAGGACAATGCCAACGCCTTGGTAGAACGCAACTACACCAATTGGTTCCCCAGTGGTGGAATAACCTACCAGCTCAATCAGAAGAACAGTTTAGCACTGACCTACAGTCGCAGAATTCAGCGACCGACCTATCAAAGTCTGAATCCGTTTCAGTTCAAGATCGATGAGCTGACCTTTAGACAAGGAAATCCCTTCTTGCAGCCGCAGTACACGAACAATATCAAACTTTCGCATACCCATAATTACCGTTTGACCACCTCTTTTACCTATACCTATATCTCGGACTTCTTCGCGCAAGTGACGGAAGCCTTGGGAGAAGATCAAAACTTTATCAATCAGCGTAATGTGGCCAATCAACGGGTATATAATATTGGGGTTTCCTACCCTACTCGTATTAATGATTGGTGGTCGATTTATTTGAGTCTGAATGCCTTTAGAAGTGAGTACGAAGCCACTTCTCCAGACTTTCTTCCGGTGAGTCAGAACACTTTGAGCTTTTACGGACAGAACACCTTTAGCCTACCAGTAGGCCTGACCTTTGAGGTTTCCGGTTGGTTCCAATCGCCATCGATCTGGGGTGGTACCTACCGTACTGATAGCCTTGGATCTTTAGACGTGGCACTTCAGAAAAAATTCTTTAACGATAAACTCACGGTAAGAGTGGCCGGAAGCGACATCCTATTTACCTCACCCTGGTCTGGAGTTACGGAATTCGGAGACCTGGTAATAGACGGCAATGGCGGCTCCGACAGCAGGCAATTCCGATTGAGTCTCAACTATAACTTCGGTAGTGATGAGATCAAACAAGCCCGCAAACGTAAAACAGCCATTGAAGATGAAAAAGGAAGAATTGAAAATTAATTTAAAAAACACAGCAACTATGAAAACGATAATTACTCTTAGTCTTTTACTGTCTGCTCTTATTTGTCAGGCGCAAGACAATTACCTCACCATTTATAAGTCAGATAGCCCGTATGATCAAATCAGCTATCCGCCAAATACACGCTTTGAGCTGAAAGATCAAACTGGGAAAGTAGTTTTTACTCAAAACAGTAAAGAGGCAGAATTCCTAATAGATAAGACCTATGAACTTACGCTCTACCCGAGCTATAAAGAGGAGTCTGACACCTATACACTCCGCAGCGGAAAATTAAGCCTAAACCCGGCCCACCGGCTGCGCGTAACACAATCTGCGAGTAACTGGAACTATTCTTCGCACGGGGTTACGGTCGAAAAAACGCTTTATCCATCAAAAAACAACTACGGCCTGCAAAACCTGAAACTGGAATTTAGCAATGGCGTGACTTTTAGTTATACGGACGGAAATTACAGCGCAACCCTAGCAGGCAAAGAGCTAGAAATTAAAGGAAAATACCTCATCTACAGCACCCTTGGCATTCATAAGGTGAGCTTTAACCCGCAAAACGGCAAAGTCTATTGGGTTTTTGAACCTCGATCTTAAAGCCCGCTGATGTAACTCCCGTAGAGATCCTTAAAATGAAGCCCATCGCCCATAGGATGCTTGCTGAGCTTTTTATACTCGGCTAAGGCCCAAAGAATACTCTCCTTGTAGAAGGCGCGGTCTTCTTTGGGTATGTCTGGGGTGTATGCACGCACCAGATCATCCAAAGGATGGATTCTATTCAGAGCGACTATATATTCTTTGTCCGATAAATTGTCTAACAGTTCAAATCCCGGTTCTTCGAAGAACCAAGCCACTACTTCAGCATAAGGATCCTTGTCGCCATCGCGTTGCAGTTTTTCTACCTTTGGGAAGTGCTTCTCAAAACAAGCTAAGACAGCATCTGCAATTAACTGTTGTGCCACCTGAGCAGCTCCTTCTTGCTCGCCTTCGTAAACCAGCTCCACCTTACCAGTAATGGCAGGGATAACGCCCATAAAGTCACCCAAACGAACAGTAGTTTCGGTTTCTTTATTCAGTAAAGCTCTTCGTTCTGCCGTACTTAAAAGATTTTGATAGGCCGTTATGCTCATTCGAGCGCTTACACCGCTCTTCGCATCTATGAATTCGCTTTTGCGCGCCTCAAAACTTATTTGTTCCAAAATATCTTTAGCCATGTCCGGCACATAGACATTCCCCTTCTCTGCCGCAGCAGCTTCGGTCTCTTGGGCTGTGATTTTACGAGCGATCTCTAAATTGTCCGGATAGTGTGTTAAGATCTGTGAACCTATACGATCTTTTAGTGGAGTTACTATACTCCCGCGATTGGTATAATCTTCCGGATTGGCAGTAAAGACAAATTGAATGTCCAAAGGCAGACGCAATTTGAAGCCGCGGATCTGTACATCTCCTTCCTGAAGGATATTGAACAATGCAACTTGAATTCGCGCTTGAAGATCCGGCAATTCGTTGATCACAAAGATGCAACGGTTTGCCCTTGGGATCATTCCAAAGTGAATTACTCTGTCATCTGCATAGGTTAGTTTTAAGTTGGCGGCCTTTATCGGGTCAACATCGCCAATAAGGTCGGCCACAGTTACATCTGGTGTGGCCAATTTCTCTGCAAAGCGATCTTCGCGATGCAACCAACTGATCGGCGTATCGTCTCCCTGCTCGGCCAAGACTTCACGAGCATATCGAGAAACAGGCGCAAAAGGATCGTCGTTGATCTCGCTACCGGCAACCACAGGAATATATTCGTCTAACAGGCTAACCATTTGACGTGCCAATCGGGTTTTTGCCTGCCCGCGCAAACCTAAAAGGTTGATGTTGTGCTTACTGAGTATGGCGCGCTCCAGCTCTGGAATCACCGAGTATTCGTAACCGTGAATACCTTCGAATACTGTTTGCTTGGCCTGCAATTTTTCAATAAGATTCTTGCGCAGTTCATCTTTGACCGATTGGTACTGAAATCCTGCTGCTTTTAGATCTTTTAAGGTCTTTATCTTTTCTAAGTTCATAGTGCTTATCCTTTAATTCGCTTTTTGCGATTGGCTTCATAATCCGTAAATATCATTTCGCCCAATCCCTTAAGACCGGTGTAAAAGGCCTTGCCTTGATTGGCAGCGGTAAAATGATCTACAAACTGCATCAAATAAGGGTCTTGAGCTATCATAAAGGTGGTAATGGGTATGTGTAGTTTGCGCGCCTGGGCCGCCATGGTATAGCATTTACTCACGATATGTGGATCCAAACCGTTACTGTTCTTATAGTAACGCCCGTCTGGCAATTGCATGCAACTCGGTTTCCCATCGGTGATCATAAAGATCTGTTTGTTGGTATTTCTTTTTCTGCGGAGCATATCCATTGCGAGCTGTAGCCCAGCGACCGTGTTGGTATGATAGGGCCCCACCTGCAGATACGGGAGATCCTTGACCTTTATGGGCCAAGCATCGTTACCAAAAACAAGGATATCTAAAGTATCCTTAGGGTAACGGGTCATGATCAATTCCGATAGCGCCATGGCCACCTTCTTCGCAGGAGTGATCCGATCTTCTCCGTAGAGGATCATGCTGTGACTTATGTCGATCATCAAGACCGTACTCATCTGGGCCTTATACATGGACTCTTCTACCACCAGGTCGTTCTCGGTCAAATGGAAACTATCCAAACCGTTATTGATCTGTGCATTGCGCAAACTCTCGGTCATGGATATTCTATCCAATGCATCTCCAAACTGATAGTTGCGGAACTCCCCTGCCATCTCGTCTCCATTTCCGGTATACTTGGTCTTGTGATTTCCGGAGCCGCTGCGCTTGAGCCTACCAAAGATCTGTTCTAGCGCTCGCTTACGTAAGGCTCGCTCCGTTTTCTCTGTCAAGGCAACACCGCCAGAACCGTCTGGTTTGATCTCTTCTCGGATGTATCCTTTCTTTTTGAGATCCTCCACAAAGTCATCCAAAGTATAGTCGTCTGTGGTCAGTTGGTACTCCTGGTCCAACTGCTCCAACCAGTCCATAGCTTCGTCAAAATCGCCAGAAGTATGCGTGATCAGCTCCTGAAAAACCTCAAACAGACGATCAAAGGGCGACTGCTCTTTGGCTTCGTGTCTGGTAAAGGCAAAACCGATAGATCGATTGGGTTTCTTCATTTTATAAAATTAAGACATTCTAAGGCCAATAGCTAGGTGTTAACACTGCTTTAAGAAATGTAAAATTGTTATGTAGTACCTTTAAGCATTCTGTAAACCAACCTGACAATGAAACACCTTTTATTAGGCGTTGCCATCCTGTTCTCACTAGGCGGATGGAGCCAAACTCTAGACTTAGAACAATTTGAAAACATGCAGCCCCGAAACATTGGTCCGGGGGGAATGAGTGGTCGTGTTACGGCCATAGACGTAGTACATGACAACCCACAAGTGATGTACGCCGGAACAGCTTCTGGTGGCCTTTGGATGTCTGACTCCGGAGGGATCGACTGGGAACCTGTATTTGACGATCAGCCCACAGCCTCAATAGGTGCCGTAGCTATTCAACAATCTAACCCAAGTGTTATTTGGGTTGGAACCGGAGAAGGAAACCCAAGAAACAGCCTAAATGGTGGCTTTGGGGTATACCGATCTTTAGATGGCGGTAAGACCTGGCAGTCCATGGGACTGGAAGAGACCCGTCACATACACCGTATCATTATTCATCCGAACGACCCAAACACCGTTTATGTCGGAGCAATTGGAAGCCCTTGGGGAGAACATCCGCAGCGAGGAGTGTACAAGACCACAGACGGTGGAAAAAGCTGGAAAAAGATATTGAGCGCCAATAACAAAACTGGAGTTGCAGACATGGTTATGGATCCGTCCAACCCAAACAAACTCATTGTAGCCTTATGGGAGCACAAGCGTGACCCATGGTTTTTCAACTCCGGAGGCGAAGGTTCCGGGCTTTTCATCACTTATGACGGCGGTGAGAACTGGAGCGAAAAAACAGAAGAAGACGGCCTACCTGCGGGCGATCTCGGGCGTATAGGAATTGCCATTGCCAGAAGCAAACCCAATGTGGTTTACGCCTTGGTAGAATCTAAAAAGAACGCCTTGTACAAAAGTACTGACGGTGGAGAATCTTGGAAGATGATCAACAACAAGAGCGACATTGGGAACCGTCCGTTCTACTATTCTGAGATCTATGTGGATCCGCAAAATGAAAACCGCGTATACAGCATTTTCACCTATGTGAATGTCTCTGAAGACGGCGGAAAGAATTTTAATGAACTCATGCCGGCCTACGGTGTTTCGAACGGAGTTCACCCAGACCACCATGCTTGGTGGATCCATCCAAAAGACGGCAATTTTATGATCGACGGAAACGATGGAGGTCTTAATATTACCCGAGATGGTGGAAAGAATTGGCGCTTTGTCGGGAACATTCCTGTGGCGCAATTCTATCACATTGCAGTAGACAATGAATTTCCTTATAACGTTTATGGCGGAATGCAAGACAACGGTTCTTGGCGAGGTCCGGCCTATGTTTGGCGCGCACAAGGAATTCGCAATTCGTATTGGCAAGAGATCAGTTTCGGAGACGGATTTGATGTGGTTCCAGACCGCGACGATTCGCGTTTTGGTTGGTCTATGAGTCAGCAAGGTTATGTTTCGCGCTACGATTGGCAAACCGGTAACAACTACTCTGTGCGCCCAACACATCCTGATCCGGATGTGCAGTTGCGCTTCAACTGGAACTCTGCTATCAATATCGATCCGTTTGACAACAGTACCATTTACTTCGGATCTCAATTTGTGCATAAGTCTACCGATAAAGGTTTGACTTGGGAGATCATTTCTCCGGACCTTACCACCAACGATCCGGAGAAACAAAAACAATCGGAAAGTGGCGGCCTTACCATGGATGCTACTGGTGCGGAAAACCATACTACGATTTTGGTCATTGAGCCTTCTCCCTTAGAGCAAAATATGATGTGGGTCGGCACGGACGATGGCCGTGTCCACTTCACCACCAATGGAGGAGCTAATTGGACCGACGTTTCTAAGAATATTAAAGGTTTACCTGCGGGAAGTTGGATTGTGCAGATAAAAGCCTCCAACAAACGTAAAGGAGAGGCTCTTCTTGTAGCCAACGATTACAGAAGATACAATTACGACGCTTATGTGTACCGCACTAAAGATTACGGAAAGACTTGGCAGCGAATTGTTGATAACAATGACGTAATCAGTTATACCCTTTGTGTTGTAGAAGATCCTGAGGAGGAAAACCTACTTTTTATGGGAACCGATGACGGCCTTTATGTGTCAATAAACGCTGGTGGCGATTGGGTAAAATGGACCAACGGATTCCCTACAGTCCCTGTGAAAGACCTAGTGATCCATCCGAGAGAGCACGATCTAGTTATTGGAACCTTTGGGCGTGCGGCTTGGGTATTGGATGACATTAGACCGCTTCGCGCTCTAGCTGCAGATGCCGCCAAGGCAAAAGCAACCCTAACGATGTTCGATCCGGCAACGTCTTATCTGGCCGCGTATCAGCAGCCAACTGGAAGTCGTTTTGGAGGAGATGCACTGTACAATGGTGAGAACCGTAGCTTTGGAGCTCCTATTCGCTATTTGATCAACAAACCAGCCAAAGACGAAAAAGAAGAAGGCGAGGCTGAAGCAGGTGAAAAGGCCGTGAAGTGGGATTCCATCACTTTAAATATTTACGACGGCCAACGCCTAATAAGAACCCTGAAGCAAAAAGCGCCTAAGGACAATAAAGTGAACAGCTTTACTTGGTTCTTACGCGAAAAGGGCGTAGACAGACCAAGTCGACGTATTCGTACCAGAAACTTCGGAGAACCGGGAGGAGTTCAGGTGAAGCCTGGCACTTATCGATTAGAGATGATCTATGGTGATCAAACCGCTAACAGTGAGATCACCGTAAAAATGGACCCGAGACTGGATGTTCCGCCTCAAGCCATTGAAAATGCTTATCAGAACGGCAAAACTTTAGAAGCCATGACACAAACTGCAGCAGACGCAGTAAAACAATTGGTGGAAAGCAAAAACATAGCCGAAGAATACAAATCCAAGTTGAGCAAGCTAGATAAGGAGGCCCATAAAGAGGCTATAGATCAAAGTAAGGAGATCGTAAAAGCTATCGATGAAGTGATTGCGCTTTATTTGGGCAAAGTAGATGACCGTCAGGGAATTACCCGTAACCCAGAAGTGACCATTATGCAGCGTATTGGACTTGCAAGACAATATGCCACTAGCCGTCCGGCGGGAACCACTTCTACAGAAACTCGTCTGATGACTCAAGCCAGAACAGCTTTGCAAGCCGGTTTGGAAGCCACCAACAGTTTCTTCAGTGAAAAGTGGCCAGAATACCGTCAGGCTATGGAAGCAATTAACACCTCATCTTTTAAAGAGGTAAAACAATTCAGTTTGCAAAATTAATTTGCCTAAATTCGGTTCGAAGACCGCTTTTATGGAACGCAACTATACCAACACTAAAAAAGCAGGCCTCATTTTGGGGCCTGTTTTGTTCGTTATTCTTTGGCTTTTTAAAGGGCAACTACTCAGTGAAGCTGCAGATCCTGTTATAGCTGTAGCAGCTTGGATGATCTGTTGGTGGATCACAGAAGCTGTGTCTATCTCAGTGACCGCGCTTTTACCTTTGATTCTTTTTCCCCTCACCAACGTGATGCCCATTAAAGAAGTAGCACCTCATTACGGCAGTAGTATTGTTTTCTTATTCTTCGGAGGTTTTGTAATGGCACTCGCCTTAGAGAAAGTGAATCTGCACAAGCGCCTGGCGCTTTCTATTATTAAGATCACCGGAACGAGCCCGAATAGAATCATCCTTGGATTCATGCTGGCCACGGCTTTACTGAGTATGTGGATAAGCAATACCGCCAGTGCTTTGGTGATGCTGCCCATTGGTCTCTCTGTAATCAACTTGCTTATAGACGATGCAGACGGTTTTACCAAGAACGACCGTAATTTTGCCTTAAGCGTGATGCTTGGAATAGCCTATGCGGCCAACTCCGGAGGAATAGCGACCATTATCGGAACACCACCGAATTCCGTGCTCATCGGATTTCTGGAGAACGAATACAATACCACCATCTCTTTTTTGAATTGGATGGTCATGGGACTACCCTTTTCGCTTGTTATGATCGCCTTGGTATATTTTATTTTGGTACACGTTGCATTTCCCAACCGCTTAAAACGCTTTGATGCATCTAAAGAACTCATCGATGAGGAACTAAAGAAACTCGGTGGCTTGAGCCGCAAAGAGAAACAAGTCTTGGCAGTATTTGCCGTGGCCATCTCTCTATGGATCTTTAGAGGCGTGCTGAACAGCCAATTCCCCGGTTTGGGCCTTACAGATACCGAAATAAGTATGTATGCCGCCATTGCCCTCTTTGTGATCCCAAACAGCTTCTCTAAGGGACAGTTCATTCTAGACTGGGAAGACACTTCAAAATTGGCTTGGGGGATATTGATCCTATTCGGCGGTGGGTTGGCCTTGGCCTCTGGCCTCTCGCAAGTAGGTATTATCACCACTATTGCCAATTATATCGCTGCTATGGATGGCCTGAGTACGACCACTATAGCAATCCTTATCATTGCGGTCATGCTCTTTATGACCGAACTAATGAGCAATGTAGCCTTGGTGGCGATCTTTGCACCAGTTGTTGCGGGTATTGCCTTAGGGCTCGACATGCCGATGGAGCATTTGTTGATTCCCGTTGCAATGGCTTCTAGTTGTGCCTTTATGCTGCCCATGGCTACTCCGCCCAACGCGATTGTATTCGCCAGCGGTTATATCAAGATCAAAGATATGGTTCGAGCGGGTTTCTTTTTAAATCTACTGGCAATTGGTCTGCTATTTATCTTTTTAAAGCTGGTGATACCATTTATTTTTTAATTGATTAATAAAGCTGTAATTTTAAACAAACCAATCCAATTGATTATGAAACGCATATCTATAATGTCCTTTTTAGCTTTGGCTATCGCCTTTAGCAGTTGTAAGAACGAAGCCAAAGAAAAGGAATCCGAAACCACAGAAGAGACCGCAGTTGAAAAAGAAGTTGAAGTTACCGAGGAAGTAACTGCAATTAAGTTCAAGTTGGAGTCTAAAAGTGAATCTGGAGCTACCGGAGCAGTGAAATTCACAGCAGAGAACGGCAAAGTAAGTATGTTGGCAGAACTAAAAGGCCTAACAGAAGGAGTACACGCCATTCATATACACGAAAAAGCAGACTGTAGTTCTCCAGATGGTAAATCGACGGGAGGACACTGGAATCCCACCTTTCAACCTCACGGAGCGTGGGGAGCAGAAGCCGGATACCACCTAGGAGATATAGGAAACTTTACCGCAGACGCAGAAGGTAATGCTACGGTTACCTTTGAAACCGACCTGTGGTGCATGGGCTGTGGTGATGAGAAAAAAGATATACTCGGAAAGGCCATCATTGTGCACCAAGGAGCAGACGACTTCACTTCTCAGCCTTCTGGCGCTGCTGGAGCTCGTGTTAGCTGCGGAGGAATTATCGAATAGTTTTTACAAAATAGCATAGAAAAACTCCTGTCAGTGCTACAGGAGTTTTTTTATTTATACTTTTGAGTCAATGAATCCCTCTGCAGCCGGTTGGATAGATAAATTTTTCCACGAGTTTTCTCAAGAAGACCTGCTTACCCCATTTGAATCTAAGGGCCGTTTTTACGCGCGTTTACGCAAAACGGGGTTTGTCTACGGGAACTCGGTCTGTGCCTTGGTCGATAGACCGATCAGTGAACTCAAACTAACATCCGCAGAATACAACAAAGCCAACCTACTCCACAGTTTGTATGTGATCTATTACAAACAGACAGGAATTGTAGGGGTTAAAAAATTCTTAGAACACGCCATTAGTTTTTACCGCGAGATTGACAGAGGCCGTATGAGCTTGTTGTCTAAATTATCACTGGGAAAATCATTGAGCAAGAACCTGGAGAAGATTCTCTCGGCCCGAATATTAGAAAGCGATGCAACGCTAAAAAAAGAGCAGACTTATGCCTTTTCTAATGTGTTATTGGCAACAGACCTACTCACTTATCAGATCTATTGCGAATCTCCTATGCTGGCTAAGAACTATGCTACATCCTTAGAAAAAGCTATTGCTACGTATTGCTTCGGAGCCTTACAATCTAAAACTAAGCAAGATAAATACGACCTGCTACTTTTAGAACTCTTTGAAATGGCAGGCTTGAGTACAACGGCAGCTCCGTTAGAGATGTTCTTTAGCGATACCCAAATGTCGTTAACCGCTCCATATCTGCTAGATCTATGCTGTATGGCCATAAAGGACGATCTCAAGGTTGAGCCCTCGGAACGCGCCTATATTATGCATTTGGCAATACAACTCGGATTAGATCAGAGCGAGGCCGAGTTAGCTTTAGACGAGCTGGAAGAATTCATGGATGAGCACGAGAATGCCATTCACTTCTTTAACCATACGCACCCAGTACAGCATTTTTACAAACAGACCAGCAGCACGGTAGAGCGCTTGATCTTGAGAAATAAAAAACGCTTGCTTAAAGAATTGAGCGAAAGTGGAGAATTATTGGTATTGTTAGGGCAATCTACGCTGCGCGAGCTAGATGCGAAAGAAAAGGACAAGGTTAAAGAACAATTGCTAGATATGTTCAAAAGCATACCGTCGCTAACCATTTTCCTATTGCCTGGCGGGAGTTTACTGCTGCCTTTGTTCATTAAATTCATTCCAAAGCTACTGCCCTCCGCTTTTAATGAAAATCGCATAGACGACAATAAATAAAAAAACCCTCGCCGAAAGCGAGGGTTTTTTATTGCTAAAGGTTTGTCATTATTGTTTAACGACACGTTTAACGGTTTGTCCTTGATCTGTTACGATCTGAACAAAATACATTCCTGAGGCCACATCGTTTAGATTAAACTGGATCTCAGCTCCCGCACCCTGTACATTGAAACGCTTGATCAAACGACCATTTACGTCGTATAGGTTCACGTCTTCTAAGATAGCTGTGCTGCGGTTGCGCAGGGTAAGCTCTCCTTGACTCGGGTTAGGATATAGTGTTATTACATTGTCGATTCCAAATTCGTCTACGCTCAATACACCCTCTACAGTTAAGGTAAAGGTACAGTCGCTGAAGTTTCCGGCAGCATCTGTAGCCGTAAGCGTTACCGTATAAACACCAGGGCCTAATTCAGCTCCTACAGCAGGATCTTGAGTGATAGTAGGATCTTCTGGACAGTTATCAGAGAAGGTCGCAGTTAGCGAGTAATCTGGAACTACATATGGAAGTCCGTCATCTATGATGTACAATTCGTCATCTGGACAAGTGATCTCCGGAGCAACGTCCTCTGCCACAACTTGTGTCAAGGTACGAGCTGCAAGACATCCTGCAAATCCGATTCCAATATTGTCGTTAGCAACTCCAAAAGAAGCCTCTAAACATGCATTTGGCCAATCGGCAGCGCTATCAGTATCTCCATTTCTCTGGAAGGAATCTGAACATAAAGTAGTAAGATCCGCTCCTGCTCCTGTCCAGTCAAGGTCCGCAGCAGTAATATTGAAACCAGCTACGGTGATATCGAAGGTCGATAAAATAGAAGCTGATACATTCCAAAATGCAGAGTCTACTACGTTTCCGTCTGGGTCTAAGATAAGGATCCAACCAGCGTCCCCGCTGTCGTTACCCCACCAGATATTGTTACCCCAGTAATCTGAAGAACCTGCTTGATCGCTCCAAGCGATAGCTTCGTTCTCTTCCATTACGCCAAGAGTCTTTACAATTGGATTTACCGTGTTGATGTTAGAGAATGGTTCTTCACTAAGAACTACGCGGTATCCGGTATAATCCGTTTGTACCCCAACGTTTTGGATCTCCAAACGGTCTGGCGTTTGCATAGTAACTTCAGAAATAACCAGTTTAGACAAGAAGTCATCTGGAGTCTCTTCTGCCCAAAGGTCTATAGAACCTGTTGGTGTAAAGGTGTAATCTGTTCCTTGGAAAAGGAAAGCTCCACCCACCTCAGCATCAAACCAACGAATGTTGTTTGCAGGGTTTACTGGTGTAGCTGTTACAGTTACCTCGTCTCCGATACAAACGTCTGTAACTCCTGTTGTTAACGGAGAATCTGGAGTTTCTAATACCTCGATATCGTCTGAAGCTATAGAAGCCGTAGCACATTCAGAATCTGCGATCTCATAGCTGATAGTATGGATACCAACCCCAGCCACTGCAGGGTCAAAAGTATAGCTGCTTCCGTCACCGTTATCGGTAACTCCAGGTCCGCTGTAAATTCCTCCTAGTGGAGTACCAGCTCCTACCACAGTAAAGGCAGTCTCTGAGTCACATACATCTTCTGGAGCAGTGAAAGTTGCCTCACCTGTTGGAGTATCGAAATTCTCAGAACCATCTGTAGTACTGAAAGAAGAACCTTGAACAGCGTTCACACCAAGACCACGCTTGGCAAAAGCATCCCAAATGATACATACGTTAGCTCCTCCGTAGATAGCGTTGTCTGCCGCGATGATCGCGTCACGTCCGTCTACGAATCCAGGGCTACAAGGCTGTAATTTCATAGCCTCAGTTACCAAGGCCAATGCTTTAACGTTACCGGCATCCAAAGAGCTGTCTCCGGTAAAGTTGTAAATATCAGCATCCCATCCGCTAGCATCGATAAGACCCCAGGTCATTTCCCAAAGCATCATTGCCCAAACAGATCCTACTCCGTGAGGAATAGCAGAAGACCCTATAAAGTCATAGGTCTGTGGATTGATATTCATATCGGTACTGTACGGGAACGGACGAATTCCACCTCCGTCAGGACCTTCGTTGAAAAGATACGTTCCTACTCCACGAGGGTCAACACCAGCATCTCCTGGCTCCATGGTCATTACAAGACCGTACCAGTCAGACCATCCTTCTCCCATTTGCTCAGAGTTGCCCAAACAGCCAGCAGCGCCAGGTCCTCCAGTCAAACGGTTAGAGATTCCGTGTCCGTATTCGTGAATAATTACAAGGTTGTCGTAGTCTCCGTCACGGGAACCACAAGTATACATTTGCATACGTGGGTTTCCACCATCTGGCGGAGTACCAAAGTTTGCATTACAAGTACCTGAACCGTCTTGAGCCTCTGAATCTACAGAGTCAGAACCAGCACCGCCGCCACCGTAATTGTTTTCTTGAAAGTTTCCTGCGGCCTCATCAAATCCGTACTGATAAAGTACATCGTGGATAATGTTGGTCCAGTAGAATAAGTTAGTTACAGCCGCAGCTTCGTATTGTGTAGAAGGCGAATAGTTGATGTCCCATTCGTAACCAACTCCTCCGAAGAACAAGTTAGCTCCTCCATCTGGTTGGAATCCTGGGTTATCGCCATCTTCATAAGCGTTTGCATTATTACCACGAGTAGTGGTGAATTCCGCTCCTGGAGCTCCGTTAGTATCGTGCCATCCAAAAGGAGAAGCAGTCGGGTCTGCAGGATTCACCTCGAAAGTACGCGCTCCAAAGAACGGGCTTTCCAAAGGCAAGGCGAAAACTTCATAACACTCAATACAACCAGCAGCCGCTGATTTATCTACGGCAGGTTGTAAGTTCAAGTTGAAGTTCATCGCGTTCTCGTGGTCTCCGTGATCGTGATCGAACTCACAGGTAACCATCCAGTTCACACGGTCAATGATGCGTCCGGTAGAAGCATCTACGCGAACAGACCACCAATTCTCTTGGGTCAACTCTAAAATAGAAAGATCCCAAGCCAAAACGATATCGCCGGCTTCGGTTTTCTGATAGGTCAAGGCCACTGGAATGTCCAATTTAGAAATACCACCATCGCTCATGATCATTTTAGGAGATCCTTCTGAAAGATCTTCGATCACAGTAATGGCTTTAGATGGCGTATAACCAAGCTCATTGGCAGCAGCGGTAATAGCAGCAGCAGCTGTAAGTCCAGGGCTGGTCATTCCACTAGATTTCTCTATGGACTGAGCAACAAAACCGTTGTTCATCTTGATAAGCGTTCCATCTGCCTTGATGTGTGCAGATGATTCAGAACCATAAACAGGAATGCCATTGACCAATTGACGGTAATATACGTGGGTTAGACCACTTACCTTACTGGTACTTTGGCTGGTGATTTCGAACTGAACGTCTTGGGGGGTCAGTCCGTGATTTTCTCTTTGTTGGGTTAAGTAGTTGGTGATGGTTGTTGTCGCATCCTGAGCGAATGATTGGGAGGTAAAAATCCCAATAATCCCCAGGAGTACAACCAGGGTACATTTTTTCATAGAATTTTTGATTTAGCGTATTTGTTTTTCTAAACGTGCCCTAAAGTATTAAAAATTCGATGAATTTGATAACAGAAATTTAACAAAAACTATCAAATGTTAGTTTTTTTAACATTTGGGAATAATTTTGTTTAAAGTTTCGCTATCAGGGAATTAGCGGTTTATTCCAACCAAAGTTTAAAGTCCTTGACCCGCTCTCGTGCTACGATTACCTCTTGCTCTTTATAACTGTTAAGCTTGATCTGCAGCCTGGAATTCGTATAAGAAATGATGTCCTTAATAGCGTTTATATTGATGTAGAACTTCCTGTTGATCCGAAAGAACACGGCCGGCTCTAATTCTGATTCCAATTGTTCCAAAGTGGTATCTAGTAAGTAATTTCGACCTTCGAAAGTGTGGGCATAGGTACCCTTATTCTCGCTGTAGAAACACTCGATCTCATCTACAGGGATCATTCTCAAGTGTTGTCCAATTTTAACCGTAAAGCGCTTCTTGTACTCGCGTTCCACAGGATTGGTCAATAGCTTTTTGATGTCCTCAAAATTGAGCTGCACATTGCTACTCTGCTTCTGCTGACTCTTGTATTGCGCTATAGCAGCCTTAAGCTCGTCTTCGTCTATGGGTTTGAGCAAATAATCTATGCTGTTCAGCTTAAAGGCCTGTAAGGCGTATTCGTCATAAGCTGTGGTGAAGATGATCGCACTGTTTATCTCGATCTTATCGAAGATCTCAAAGGAAAGACCGTCACTGAGTTGGATATCTAGAAATATAATATCTGGATGTTTATTGGTCTCGAACCAGGCAATAGATTCTTCAACAGAATGCAGCATGGTGAGTACTTCTACCTGATGCGATTCTAACATCCGCATCAATCTGCGGGCAGATGGTTTTTCGTCTTCAATGATGATTACTTGCATAGCAATTTTTTGGCTGGATTAGTATCTGAGATTCTTTTCTTCCTCTTCCTCTTCTTGCATGAATTCGCGGATCTTGCGCTCTTCCCAATTGCGGATAAAGCCCAACTTATCGCTAAAGACCCAAACACCGTGGAAGAATAGACCTATTCCCCAGAACAAAGGTGTGGTAAATATGGTCCAATGCGGAATTTCAACGCCAATACGACCTTCGCTAAAAACAACTACACGTAGAAGAATGATCGCCGTATTTATGATCAAATACACAATAAGGTGATTGTAGAAGCCTTTAATATCGTCTACCTTTTTCTTGGCTCTGCCGTATTTTGAATTCTCGTATGATTTTTTATTTGCCATAATTGTCTGGTTGTTGCTGTTTACTCCCAACGCTGGTTGGAACTGTAATTGTTATCGGTATCCCATTTGATCTTGTCGTCCCAAGATTCGTCTTGAGCGCCGCCATTTTCGTGGAATTCTTCTTCGCGCATGAATTCTCTGATCTTGCGCTCTTCCCAATCCTTGTTGAACATTGGGCTCAGTCTAAATGCCTTCACTGCCTGAAAGGCCAAGCCGATCCCCCATCCGAAGGCAGCCCACAAAAACCAGGCGTAGCTCCAACCGTTGGTCGCATAATTGATCCAAGCCAAAAAGGGGATCATAATGATATACCACATCAAACTGGTGTAGAACTTTTTGAGTTCTTCCACACGCTCCTTCGCACGGATGTATTTGTTCGGGTTTTTAGGACTATTACTCATGTTTTCTAATATTGATACTCAAAGATATTTAAGGGATAAGGCCTTTACAATTCCTTAGGACCCAACGGTCGAATTTTAAGGATGAATTGTATTAGAAATCGTCTTTATCCATAAACTCACGGATCTTGCGTTCCTCCCAGTTCTTGCCTAAGAGCGGGTTGTAATTAAAAACCTCCATCGCATGACCTATAACTCCCAGTCCCCATCCGCCGATAGGAAATAAAGCCCAAGGAAAGTCCGTAGATTTTAAATTCAAGTATATAAAGATGGGCACAAAGATCAGATAGATCGAAAAGTGCACATAGAATCCTTTGATCTTTTCTACGCGTTCTTGCGCCCGCAGATAGCGCTTTTCATTTATAAATTCTTCTTGTACGTTCATCGTAGTAGCTTTTTGTTTGGTGAGTAGCGGCAAGGCCACTACAAATTCATTGTTCAATTCAGAGATCAAAACCGGCCTGTCGGTGAGCAATTGATAGCGTTGTCTAATATTCTGTAAGCCTACACCACTGCTCTTTTTGACCACTTGTTTGGGTTGGATGTTGTTCTTCACAACTAAGGCGCCGTCTTGCTCATATATTGTAATGATAAGTCGCTTGCTAGGGGTTACCATATTGTGTTTTACTGCATTCTCAAGGAGCAGTTGCAAACTCAGCGGCACTACCTTGGCCTCTGGGTTCTCTAATTGCTGCGGAGTGTTGTATTCTATACTATCCTCAAAGCGCATCTTAAGTAGCGACATATACAACTGTGCAAATTCGAGCTCTTCCTGCAAGGTTACCAGATCTTTGTTCTTCTGCTCCAAAACGTAGCGATATACCTTAGAGAGCGAAGTGGTGAACTTGGTCGCCGCCTTAGGGTTCTCTTCGATAAGACTGGTCAACACATTCAAACTGTTGAACAGAAAATGCGGGTCTAACTGGTTTTTAAGCGCATCGAAACTGGCTGCTGCAGAACCGGCAATCTTCTTTTGTTCTTTGACCTGACTATCACGTGTCGACTTGTAATAATAAAAGGTGTAATAAATGGTCAGCATCACTACGGTGATCAAAAGGGCTACCATATAGTACTCCGGTTTCTCGGAGGCCAAGAATTCTCTAATCGGCTTGCCTTCTAAGATGCTGTGAATAAAAAGACGAATAATAACGATAGCTCCGATGGTGGCTCCCAAGCTCGATAAGATCGACTGGGTCAGGTTCTTGGCTTTAAAGAAGTTCTTGCGGTGTTTTTGTAGGTAATAGCTAATGATATAGCCATTGAGTACGAAGAGCGTGACGGAGTAGATCTGATTGATCGTAAACTCTGTGAGCAATTCGCCGAAGGATTCCATCCGCCATCCTAAGAGATAGCTAATGATCATCAACACGATGAAGATGACAATCCCAAAACCAAAACCGCGTGCGGCTTCTTTAAAGAATCGGTTCATAATTATTGTTTACAAGTTCTTTCTATTACCTCTAGGCCGTAGTCCTTTCCGTGCTGCGGATAGAACTCTTCTGTAGCCTCAAAGTCGTCATATAAAAGTATGGCTTTTTGCAAAGCTTCACAGAATTCCGTTGGATCTTGCCCAAAAAAGCGCGCTGTCCCCATATCCCACTCGAGCTTCCCAAAGGCCACTCTGGGGTTTTCTGGAGCCAATTGTCCCGCTTGCTGATAGATCGCTGCCACTTTGGGAGCGTATTGCATGCCGTACTTTTCACCGTCAAAGGCAACCCAAGAGGTATACCACTGCGCTTCCACCACTAAGAGCTCCGGATTGTTAGGGCTAATTCCTTTGGCCAGATTCAAATACTCTTGAGCCTTATTGAGCATAGCTTTGCGTTTTTCCAATTCCGGCTGCTGAAAGCTCTCTATGGTGTTTATGAGCGCCACATAATAAGCTGGCAGCCATTGGTCGGCCTCCGCAGTGGAAATGCGCTCAAAAATGTTTGAGGCCTCTAAAGCTTTGCCACTTTGCCAAGTAGTCAGGGCTTTTTCCATTCCTTTTTGGTACTGTGTTTGCCCGATGCCAGTAAAGACTACTGAGATCATTAAGGCAAGTGTAAATACGATTGTTTGCATGACTGTTCTGATTTATTTGTCGTAAATATCTTTTGATGTTATAGGATTTCACATTTTGAATGACCCAATTGTCATTTTTTACTGCTGAAGTGTTATGGCCGCACTAAAGGTTGTCTAATTGATTGTCGGTACCGTTGTCAGAAATGGTCCAAAAGAAGCCCACAAAGAAGAACTGATCGGCTGCCGGACGCAAGGCCCTGCGATCGAACTGTCCGTTTGCATTGGCGGTATTGGCGTACTGATAACCATTTACATTGCGAAAGCCAAGTAGGTTGTTGACAGAGAAATACAAGATCTTCTGCTGATCTATCAAATAGGCCCAATTAAAGCTCAGGCTGTGAAAATCCTTGGTCTGCTCCTGTAAAAACCCAGGTCTATTCAGATCGGTATACGGCCTGCCGCTGCCGTATTGATAACTCCATCCCAGTTGACTCTTGAGTCCATCTACCCAGAGTTTAGCCACCACAGAAAGGTTGTGGGTATTGGCAAAGTTCGGGGTCGCTGCTGTTGGAAAATTCTGATACTGTCGCTCGGTATCCAAATAGGAGTAACTCACCCAATAATCCAAATTCTTCACCGAAGTATTGTCGCGCCAAAACAGGTCGAAGCCTTGGGCATAACCATTTCCAGCGTTTGCAAACTGACTCTCAAAGCCCGCCATTTGAGTATCAAAAGTGACTAGGTCTTTGTAATCTTTGCGGTACAATTCAGCTCGGAATATCTTACCTTCGTGGCTGAACTGATAGTTCAAGATATAGTGCTGGGTCATCTGCGGATCCAAGCCGGGCGCAAACTTTAAAAAGTCGCTCCCTACCTGCTGATAGAAATTTCCGTAGGCTACAGAAAGTTGGCTGTGGTCTCCCGTTTTATAGGCCGAGGAGATACGCGGCGCCAGACTGAATCTGTCATTTGCTTGGGTGTATTCGCCGCGCAAACCCAGTTTAACGGCAAACTTTTTAGAAAAGATAATATCGCTCTCTGCAAAAGCAGCACTGATGTTGTTGTTAAACCCATAGGCGGCAGAGAAATCTTGGTTGGTAAAGGTCTCATCAAAATCGGTCCAGAATTGTTCTGCTCCAAAGGCCAATTTAAACCTGCTGTTGAATCGCTTCCTTAATTTAAGCTTGGTATGCACCGAGTACTCTGTGTTGTCAATGTCGTTGTCTATAATTGTAAGATCGGTTCCGGCCAAAGTTAAACTAGCTCCAAGATCGAGCTTCCAGCCGTTCTCTAAGCGTTGGTAATAGGAACTGTTGGTATACCAATTGCGGTTCTTTAAACTAAAGAAGAGTCCTTCTTCTAAATTGATGTCTTCTTGGGTCAGGCTAAAATTGGAGTTGTCAAATGCAGTATAGACCTTTAATAGTCCCTCTCCTATCTTGTGTCTGTAAACCGCTTCACCTGCAAAGGTCTCGAAGGGCTTTTCCCAATCATTTCTGTCTGGGTAGAGCACTAAATAAGGCGCCAAATTAATGTAAGAGGCATTTACACTCACAGAACTCTTTTCCCAGAGTTTGGTATGTCCCAAAGAGCCTCCAACGGTCATAAGGGCAATGTCGGTCTTGTTCTGCAACGGCTCGTCTATGGTATTGAGCAAGAGCACACTGGAAAGACCCTGGCCAAACTCCGCAGAATACCCTCCGGTAGAAAAGGTGATCCCGTCAAAGAGAAAGGGCGAATAGCGCCCGCGTGTTGGTATATTGTTGGTTGTGGGAGTATAGGGTGTAAAAACGCGGATCCCATCGATAAATATCTGCGTCTCTCCGGCATCGCCTCCACGTACAAAGAGTCTCCCGTCTTCTGATACCGTTGTGGTTCCGGGTAAGGTTTGAAGCGCCCCCACAAAATCTCCTAAGGCACTCGCCGTGGTAACCACATCTAGCGGTTTTAAAACAGAGACCTTAGAATTATCGCCTGCCTCAAAAGTTCCAGCAGAGAGTACCACGGTTTCTAAAGCATTGAGATCTTCGCGAAGTTTGAGTTCCAGCTTTTGCATGGACTTTACCTCTGCTGTCAATTCCAAGGTCTCAAAACCAATATATGACACCGAAAGTGTTTGCTGTCCGGTCTCTTCGGATTCAAAGCTAAAACTGCCGTCATCGGCTGTAGAGGCGCCATCATAAGTGCCTACTAAATAAACATTGGCTCCCGCCACTGGGTTCCCGGATGGATCTTTGACCACTCCGCTTATCTGTTGTTGTGCAAAACTGTTGGCTATAAAGCCAAATAATATTAGACTAAGTGTAAGTACAAGTGTGGTTACGACTTTTTGCATCTGCTTGTTTTTTCTGATTGATGACACAAAGGTGGGCGCAACTGTTGGGGGTTTCTAATAATTCCTACCGAACTGTAAAAAACAGACCCTCAACTGAAAAAGTGGTATCTTTAAGGGTAACCAATTCAAAAAAGAAATGCGAAAAATTACTCTTGTTTTACTGCTGTGCTTTGCCTTCTCAGGAGTCAAAGCGCAAGACACATTCTCCATAGTCGCGGTAGACCCGGCCACAGGAGAAGTAGGTGCTGCAGGTGCCTCTTGTGTAGATGGCGTGGGCGATCTGGGTGGACTTATTGACATTATCAGTGCGATCATTCCAGGGCGTGGTGGCATAAATTCTCAGGCCTATGTTTGTATTCCCAACGTGAATCTGCAAAACGGAATTGCTCAGATGGAAGCTGGGGCTTCTCCGGCAGAGATCATCTCTTGGTTGTTTGCCAACGACAGCTTTCCTTGCGGAAGTGGCGGCCCTTTTGACGATCCGGCCTACCGCCAATACGGCATTGCCGATTTTAATCCAGATACTGGTGTTCCTCGTACTGCCGGTTATACAGGAGCCAGTGCAGACGACTATAAAGACGACATTCAGGGAGCTACCTACAGCGTTCAAGGAAACATCTTACTCAACGCTACTGTATTGGAAAACATGGAAGCCAACTTTGTAAGCACTACAGGTACTTTGGCAGACAAGCTTATGGCGGCTATGCAAGGCGCGAATTTTGCCGGCGCAGATGCGCGATGTTTAGACCGCGGGACCTCCTCAACTTCCGCTTTCCTGCAGGTTTACCGTCCGGATGATACTCCTGGAAACCCTTATTTGCGTCTCAACATAGAAGAAATGCCATTCGGAGAAGAGCCTATTGACTCCTTGCAAACCCTTTATGACGAATTCCTTGCTGTGCAAGACAATAGTTTAGACATGCAATTGCGCGCCTATCCGAATCCGGCCTCTGAATTCGTGACCATTGCGCACAATCCGAACGTGCAGATCGATACTTATACCGTATTTGATATTAGTGGAAAGCGCTTGAATATCACACCACAAGAATTAGGTCAAGGAAAAGTGAATTTCTCCGTTGCAGATCTGCCTAAAGGTGTCTATTTTGTGCAGCTCATGGCCGATGGTTACAGACAGACCATCAGCTTTATCCGCTCCTAAGCGACTAACTAAACAATTAGAATATGAGTGATGCTGCTAAGATCGATGCCTATATAGAAAAACACAGCAACTGGAAAGAGGCCTTGAGCGAACTAAGAGCTGTGCTTAAACAGACCGAAGCTGTAGAAACTGTCAAATGGGGAATCCCTACCTACACGGTAAACGGCAAGAATGTGATGGGAATTGGCGCCTTTAAGAATCACTTTGGGCTTTGGTTCTTTAACGGCTCTTTCTTGAGCGACCCCAAGGGCGTGCTTCGCAATGCACAAGAAGGCAAAACCCGCGGGATGCGGCAACTCAATTGGAATTCTCTGGACGAAGTTGATCTTGATATGGTTCGCACTTACGCCTTAGAAGCTATAGAGAATCAGAAGCAAGGCAAAGAGATAAATCCGCAGCGAACAACCAAAAAATTAGTTGTCCCGAAAGAATTAAAAGCAGGCTTTGAGGAGGACAAACATTTAAAAGCCGCTTTTGACAAACTCACCCCAGGCAGACAACGAGAATACGCAGACCATATTGGGAGTGCCAAACAAGAAAAGACCCGTTTGAGCCGCTTGGAGAAATGCCGCCCTATGATCATGAGCGGCAAAGGACTGCACGATAAGTACAAGAACTGCTAGACTGCTATGGGCGGTAAAACCTTTAGATCCTCCAGAAGGCAACTTTTCGCCTACCTAAAGCGTGCCTTTTGGGTGCTTGTGGCTTGGGTTCTTATCAGTATCGTGATGTTCTTTTACGAATACAGCATACTGGCTAGCAACAGAGTACTCACTTCTGAATACGACTTTCTTTCCAATTTTATTGCGGTTTTGATCATTTCTTGCTCTGCCGGGATCATTGGTGGCTTACTTACCATACATTTAATGGAAAGGGCCTTGCGCAAGTTCTCTTTCTTGCAGGCCTTTCTGATCATTTTAGTGATCTACACCATAACTGCATTTTTGGTCAGTGCAGCAGGCACAATTTACTTACAGGGTCAAAATATGGATCTGCCCTATTTTGACGAAGATGTCATGGAAGAGACCTTTTTCTTCTTCTCCAGTTGGATGTTCATTAAGAATTATCTCATCTGGCTCTTTATTGTTTTAACTACCCTTGTGGTTTTAATGGTCAACGACAGATTCGGGCCGGGGGTCTTTAAAGATTACCTTTTGGGCAAGTACTTTAGGCCCAAGCAAGAACGCCGGATCTTTATGTTCGCAGACATCCGCAATGCTACTGGAATAGCAGAACAATTGGGCGAGCGCCAATATTTCAACCTACTCAAAGATTTTTTTAGAGACATTGCTCCTGCGGTAATGCACACCTACGGAGAAGTGTATCAGTATGTGGGAGACGAAGTGGTGTTGAGTTGGAAGATGAAACGCGGGCTTAAGAACGCAAATGCCTTGCGCTGCTTTTACTTGATGCAAGAACTCATAAACAACAAGGCAAGTCGCTACCAAGAGCGCTTCGGCTTGGTCCCAGAATTTAAAGTGGGTTATCATTGCGGCAATGTGGTCAGTGGCGAATTAGGACAGATCAAGCGCGAGATCGCCTTTTCCGGCGACGTGCTCAACACCGCCGCCCGAATACAAAGTCAGTGCAACGCCTTTGGGGTTGACATACTTGCCAGTAAGGATTTTGCACAACTCTTGGTGCAGCTACCAGATGGCATCCACAGTAAACCGCTCGGCGCTCATCCGTTAAAGGGAAAATCAGAAGATCTGGAGCTTGTCACTTTTACGGAACAGTAATTGATTAAAATCAGCAAAACCATTTATTATGAAATCAGATACATACACCAAAGTAATTCTGACGGTCATTGCCGTTTGTCTCACCGTGAATACCGCCATGAAACTGGAGCTAGTCCCCTCCGCCTACGCCAATAACGATCTCAACGAACTCAAACCACACAACCAATTCGGTTTGGTACCGCTCAATGAAGACGGGCTGGTAGAAGTGAGCATAAAAGATGTAAACACCTATGACGAACTCTATGTGAATCTGCGCGGTGTTGATACCTCAGAAGAGGTGAATATCAATATTAAGAGTATTGATACTTCGGATGAGTTAGATGTAAATATTGACGAACTGGGCGGGAGTTGGCTCAACCCAGGAGGCCCTCTTAAAGTTCAGATTCAGAACTAGTTATAAATTAATAACGCTATTTTCTTGTTGAATGCTGTAACAAACTACAGCCAATGCTAACAAACTTATGAAGTTGTTTTACTTTTGATTTCTTAAGAGATTTAAGGAAATAACAAACTTCTAACACTAACAATCAACCTTTGGATCAAAGCCTGGAACATAGTTTTGTAAAACAGCTCGAGGAGCATCAAAACGTGGTTCATAAAATATGTCGTCTGTACACCCGCAATCAGGATGCGCATAACGACCTATTTCAGGAGATCACTATACAATTGTGGAAGGCTTATCCTAAGTTTCGCGGCGATGCAAAATTCAGTACTTGGATGTATCGTGTAGCCCTGAATACGGCAATTACCTTATACCGTAAGAGCAAGAAGGGCGTAGCGACTCAGGAGTTCGAAGGGGTTAGTTTTAAGATCGCGTCGGAGAAGTATGATGACACTGTTGAACAACAGTTAAAGCTGATGTATACCGCCGTAAAAGACTTGAACGATATTGACAAGGCCTTGGTGTTCTTGTATCTGGAAGACAAGTCGTATCGTGAAATCTCTGAGACCATGGGTATTTCAGAAGTTAATGCAAGAGTAAAAATGAACAGAATAAAGGAAAAGTTGCGTAAAATCTTAAATCCGTAGAAATTATGGATCAACTCGAACTTTTAAAACAGCAGTGGCAAGCCCGGGAGCAAGAGCTTCCTAAGCTTAGTTTTGATGAGATCTATCCGATGATCTTAAAGAAGTCGTCTTCTGTAGTGAAATGGATCTTGATCGCCAGTGTGATAGAGATCGCCATTTGGATCGGTCTTAATTTTATAATGCCCGAATCGAGTAAAACAATAAATCAAGGGATGGGCCTAAGCCGAGTTTTTACCTTGGTCAACGTTATACATTACACCATTTTTGCCGGCTTTATTTATTTGTTCTATCGCAACTACCAAGCGATAAACAGCACAGACACCATTAAAGAACTCATGCGGAAGATACTGAAGACCCGCCGCACGGTTCGCTATTTTGTCTACTACAATATCGGTACTTCTATACTGATCCTAATTGCCGTAAACATCTACTACTATTTTAACAAAGAACTGCTTTACGAACTCATGAAATCTACCTTTACCGATGGTTTCGCCGAGTTAGATATGGCAACCTTTACCAGTGTGTTCTTTGTTTCCCAGATTGTGGTAGGTATTCTATTTATAGGCTTTATTGCCTTAATCTATTATCTGGTATACGGCCTGATGCTGCGCCGACTCAAGCGCAATTATGTGGAATTAAAGAAAATGGAAGTCTAGAAGATTAATCCTGACGGTAGCGACGCTTCTTGTTCAACTCTTCTGCCTGCGCGAGTTCTTCTTGAGGAATCACCTTTAAGAAAGACGGATGTTGCTCAATTGCGTATTGCAACTTCTCCACGATCTCATCTACAGTTTCGTTTTCGTAATCGATCTCTAAAGGCTCTTTGATCACCATAGATTGCAGGATATTGCGCTTTTTGATACGCAAACCCTTGCGGTCAAAAGAACGTCTAAAACCATCTATAACAATAGGTACAACCAAAGGTTTATTCTGCTTAATGATATGGGCTGTTCCGCGGCGAATAGGCTTCCAAGGCTTGGTGGTTCCCTGCGGAAAGGTGATCACCCAGCCGTCTTGAAGGGCAATGGAGATATTGTTAACATCGCTCAACTTTACCTGCCTGTTGATCTCTTTCCCCTTTTCACGCCAGGTCCGCTCAATACTCACCGAACCGGTATAAGCCAAGATCTTAGGTAAAAGGCCGGCACTCATGGTCTCTTTTGCTGCAACAAAATACAGATTCAATTTGGGCTGCCATAAATAACCGATGTTCTTGATACTGTCTACACGACCACTAAGGCTCGCATTGAAAACATGGAACATGGCTACTACGTCTGCAAAATAGGTCTGGTGATTCGATACAAAGAGCACGTTAGTATCGGGTAGCTCTTTGATGATCTCTGAGCCTTCTATCTGTAACTCGTTAAAGCCTTTAAAACGGCGGTGCGTCATAGCTCCGAGTATACGGATCAACCAACGTTTGATAAAGAGAATATGTCCGAATGGATTTCGCTTAAAAAGCCCCATGTACTGTTATTTGCCCGGCAAAGATACAAAAATGCGCTCCTAACTACAGCTGCTTTAACAGCTCTCGCACCTCATTGAGCATCATGGCTGTGGCTCCCCAGACAATATGTCCGTTAAGCTCAAAGGCCGGAACTTTGATTTTATGCGCATAAGAAGTTGATAATATGCGTGTTGTCAATCTGTCGTCCGAAAGGAACTGCGGCAAGTCCACCTCAACCAAGGCATCGACCTCGGATTCTTGTAAACTAAAATCTGGTGTTGATTCAGCCAGTCCCATATACGGATGCACATAAAAATTACTCGGTGGAATATAAACATGGGTTAGCTCTTTGAGCACCTTGATCTGGTGCGTAGGCACGCCGATCTCCTCTTCGGTCTCGCGCAAAGCCGTTTGCATGAGATTCTCGTCTTGCTTTTCGTAGCTACCTCCGGGGAAGCCGATCTGGGCGGAATGCACGCCTTTATATGTTTTTCTGAGGATGAGCGCAAAGCGGGTCTGCACCTGGGCGTCTGGGTAAAAAAGCACCATTACTCCTGCCCTACGTGCAGATTGGGCCTCTATAGCCTTGCGTTTTAATTCTTGCAGCCGCTCTAATGGCGCCATTTTTAATTGCGCCGCCTCTCCGGGGAGTGGCATCTGCTGAACTTTTGATATTTTTGAGGCGAATTGAGAAAAATCCATAGCATGCGATTCCTGTTGCTCTTTTTTGCGCTTTTGACCCTTACGGCTTGTGAAGATACTAAAAAACAATCCGAGGCTAGTACCCCATCCGCAGTAAGTAAAAAGGTAGACACCACAGCGAAAAAGCCTGAGAAAACCCAAACAAAAGACCTGCGTACTCAGGCACTACCCCTGCTAACCGAAGCAACGGCAGACAGTATCTTAAGAGCCTATGGGAAAGATAACCCGGAGACTCGAGCAAAGATCACCACCAAATACGGTGAAATAGAGATCGAACTCTTTAAAGACACACCGGTGCACCGTGCAAACTTTGTTTACCTAGTTAAAGAAGGATATTTTGACAACACTTACTTTCACAGAGTGGTGCCCAATTTTATCATTCAAGCCGGTAACAGTGATAATGCTGACACCAATCGCAAACGGGCTAAAATTGGCAAATACAGACTTTCTGCCGAGCTGGAGAACGGACGAAGACACAAACGCGGCACCATTTCTGGGGCCAAATGGTATAGAGAGAATCCGGATAATAAATCGGCAGCCTATGAATTCTTTATCTTTTTAGGACCGGAAAAAAGTACCGGACATTTGAACAATAAATACACCATATTTGGGCAGGTCACCAAGGGAATGGACGTGGTAGACACTATTGCCAACCTCCCTGCAGACGAAGGCGAATGGCCCCTCAACAACGTGTATATCAGTATTGAACTTCTGGATTAGGGTTGTTTTCCCTGCGGATAGAAACTGGGCAGGGTCAACTTAAAGACCACGGCAATTAATCTTACGGAAATTATCACACCGGCCGCTAGGCTAAATTGCAACCAGGCCGGGAAGTTGCCGTATTCTGAAGCAAAGAACACCACACCTCCAGCAATACAAGCGGTTGCGTAGATCTCTTTTCTAAAGATTATTGGGATCTCGTTGCACAAAATATCCCGGATCACACCACCAAAGCTCGCGCTTAAGGTACCCAGTATGATACAAATGATCGGGTGAAAATCCGCAGCGATACCCTTTTGAATACCAACCAAGGTGTACAAGGCAATTCCAATGGTATCGAATAAAAATAAGGAACGGCGTAAATAGCTCAAACGCGATCGAAAAATAATTGCAAAAACCGCAGCTCCGGCTATGGTGTAGATATACATCAGATCGTACATCCAGAACACTGGGGCGTCCATAAGCAGATCTCGCACTGTGCCACCACCTACAGAGGTCACAAAGGCAATGATAAAAATGCCAAAAGGATCCAAGCCTTTTTTCATGGCTGTCAAGACTCCGGAAATGGCAAAGGCAATGGTCCCTAACAGATCCACCCACAAGAGCAAACTCATAAACGCTGGGTATAGTAGTTGTAATCCTTAAGAACCGTATCTATATACTGGCGGTCGTAGAGGTCCGAATTACTACCAATTATAGTTTCCACTTTTACGCGCAACAAATTCAGGGTCTTGTAGTCGTTAGAGCGCACCGCAATGCGAAAGGTCTCTTTGATAAGACGAGCGTCTTTATCGGTAAGCTGGGTTACCGTAGTGAATTGCGGGGTGTATTCTTGCTGAATCTCCTCTAAAATTGTGCTGTTAATATTGTATCGTTTTTTAGTACTTATAACTACTGTACCGGCGGCCGAATCGCCAATACGTTGATGTCTATCGCTAAAGATCATGGTCAAGATCCCGATAGCTGGAAAGACCCAAAGATCAACTAAACGCATCATCCAGCGAACCATATAATTAGACCAATGCACTGGAGATCCGTCTATTTTCACTACGCGGATCTGCAAACACATCTTCCCCACTGTACGCCCATCAAAGAGAATGTGCATATAGAGCGAATAGAACATTACCGGCAAGAGCAATAAGGACTGCAAGCCAAAAATAGACCAGTCATCTGCGAACATACGGTCAAAGAGTTGACTCACTTGGCTCAAGATGTAGAAATACAGGAAAAAGATCACAAAATCGATAAGCACGGCCAGAATACGTTCGCCTGCGCTGGCCACTGTATAGCCTAAATTTACGTTCTGGGTAGTGCTAATTTGTAAGTTTGCCATTTGCTTGCAAGTGCTTATCTTTAAGAAAAAAATTACTGAATGCGCGAGGCGGCTTTTGTTAAGCAAAATAAAGAAAAATGGATCGCTTTTGAAAAGGCAATCGCACTTAAGTCGCAGATCAATCCAGATACGCTGGCAGATCATTACATTCATTTGACCAACGATCTGGCCTACGCCCAGACCTACTATCCGGAGTCAAAAACCCTGCTGTACCTCAATTCATTAACTGCACAGGCGCATCAGCAGATATACAAGAACAAAAAAGAAGACAAGAATAGAATCATCAGTTTTTGGAAAGAGGAGTTTCCGCTCTTTTTCTATCAGCACCAACGCACGCTGCTCTATGCCTTTCTAGTCTTTGCAATTGCCATATTTATTGGAGCGATAAGCAGTTTATACGACGACACTTTTGTACGTCTTATTCTGGGCGATCGTTATGTGAACGAGACCTTAAACAACATTGAGAGCGGCAACCCAACGGCCATTTACGGCAGCGGGAGTAATTGGGGAACTTTTTTAGCGATAACCGTCAATAATATTCGGGTATCTATCTTGGCATTTGCCTTTGGGGTCATTACTTCTGTGGGCAGCGCCTATATCTTATTCTCCAACGGAGTCATGGTAGGCGCCTTCTTTACCATGTTTGCCAATAATGAGGTTTTTTGGCAAGCCTCTAAGAACATCATGTTACACGGGGCAATTGAGCTTTCAGTAATTGTGGTAGCAGGCTGCGCCGGAATGGTAATGGGTAACGGGATCTTATTCCCCAAGACCTTTTCCAGAAGACTGTCATTTACCCGAGCCGCCAAGGACGGACTCAAAATAGTGGTCAGCACCTTTCCGTTCTTTATTATAGCGGGATTTATAGAAGGCTTTATTACACGATACAACACTATGCCGGTCTGGCTGGCTTCGCTGATCATTGGCGGTTCATTTGCCTTGATCATCTTTTATTATATCATTTACCCGATCCAACTCCACAGAGCCCATGCAGCACGATAAAGTAGAGTTTAGACAGAAGCTGGATTTTGGTCAGCTCATTTCATATTTTTTTGATTTCGTAAAAGTCAACTGGAAAGATTTTAGCAATATATTCTTGCGTTATAACGGCTGGTTCATGCTAATCTTTATCGGTCTGAGTTATTTAATGGTCTCTGGTTACTTTGGGATCATTAGCGGAATAGGAATCTATACAGAAAACAACAATACCGACAGCTACGCCGCCATGGCCGGTTTTGGGGTTATTCTATATCTACTGATGCTTTTATTGGTCGGAGCCGTGAACTACGGCCTGAGTTCGGCCTATATGTCTGTGTACTTTAACCGCGATAATACCGAGATACCCATAGACGGCAAAGAAGTGTGGCGATTACTTAAAAAACGCTCCGGTAGCCTGGCCGTTTTTATGATCTTATTGGTGTTGCTGTTTATTGGATGGTTTATCCTTTTTGTCATTGTGAATTTTATTCCTGTACTCGGTTTTTTTGTTGGATATGCGATCTTGTTCATGCTCGTGGCTTGGGCGGGGGTGTCTTGTATGGCAATGATTCACAAGGATCTAGGCCCTGCAGACGCTTTGGGCGTTGGCTGGAACTTGGTCATGTCCAGTTTTTGGAAATGTGTAGGGATAAACTTTGTAATGGGGCTTATCATTGGTTTTCTGCGGATAGCTATCTTGAGCATTCCCATGATCATAGCCGGAGTGGTATTCTATCACGCCGTGAACGAACAAAGCGCACAAATGACAGACAGTATAGTGACCATTATTTGGACCTTGTTCTTATCTATCGCAACCTTGGTTTCTATCTATGCGCAGGCCATAAGTCAGTTCATGAACGCCGGCCTGTACCTCTCCCTACAAGAAACCAAGACCAATACATTTTTACGCACTAAAATAGAACAGATAGGCGTTGGGGAATAAACAGCTCATATTCTTACTCTTACTCGTTTTGCCTTTGCTTTCTTTTGGGCAACAGCAAGCTACGCCCATTACTTATGATAACGAGCAAATGGAAGCCCGCAGCTTTGACGGCGAGCTGCAAGATAAATACAGCGGTAGCAGTTTTAATTATGAAGAAGGTGGCGGGACTGGCGAGAATCTCATCGGTCGGGTCATTGGTGGTTTCTTGCAATGGTTGGCAGAGCTATTTGGGGTGGAGTTGAGTCCAGAGACCTACAAGGTAGTAGAAACCATACTTTACGTATTGCTTATTGCGATAGGCCTTTATTTGATGGTGCGCTTGCTTTTAGGGCAACAGGCCACAGCTTTCTTTGGAGGCAATAACACCGCCTTAGCACCCATGCGTACCCAAGAAGAAGACTTGACTCAGATAGATCTACAGGCACTGATAAACGAGGCCTTACAACAAGGAGACTATCGTTTGGCGGTGCGCTACCTATTTTTAAAGAGCCTCAAGGACCTTTCTGGCAAAAGGCTCATAGACTGGCATTTTGAAAAGACCAATACCGACTACCTCAACGAATTAGAATCCGCAGAAATAAAAACGGAATTTCGAGCAGTAAGCCGCCTTTACGACTATGTCTGGTATGGTGAATTTCCAATAGATCAACAGCGTTTTCATCAGGCGCAGCAGCGTTTTGAGCAACTCCAAAAAACCATTGCACGCCATGGATAAACGCTCTAAACGCATACTGGTGGCCTTTGGTATTGCCTTGGTTGTTTTAATGGTGGTAGAGATCATACGGCCAAAACCGCTGGACTGGTCACCCAATTATACAACAACAGCCAAGTCCCCGCTTGGGGCTCATGTCACTTTCGAAGAACTGCCTGGTTTTTTTAATACCGACCTTAAACGGATTACAGAAGATCCGTTTGAATTCTTGCAACGCACAGAATACGGCTCCGGGGAACTCTATTTCTTTGTCAACTCGCGTTTGAATCTAGATGGTAACCAAGTGGAACGCTTGTTGCAATTCGCAGAAAAAGGAAATACGGTCTTTTTGTCTGCCAACTATTTTGGCGAGACGCTCAGAGATACCTTTAAAATTGCTCTTTCAAGGGAGTATACCTTCAGAGAAGCCGAGATCCGTCCGCAGTTATACAACGACAATCTAAAACTCAAGCAGCGACCGGTTTTCCAAAAGACAGTGATCCCGGTTCAATTCACCGAGATAGACACGCTCAACACCACAGCTCTGGGCTATATGGATGTAGTGAACAAGAATTTGGTCACCGAAGAACGCGAAGAAGGCCTACTGAATTTTATACGGGTTCCTGTGGGCAAAGGCGCTTTCTATTTACATACCCTACCGCAAGCCTTTAGCAACTATTATATGTTAGATGAGCACCAGGCCTATGCGGAAGCGGTGCTCTCCTATCTGGATCCGGAAAAGGTCTATTGGGACGAACACCTCAAGGCCGGACGCGTATTTATTGGTAGTCCGCTGCGTTATGTGTTGAACCAGCCAGGACTAAAATGGGCTTATTATTTGGCCTTGCTCGGCTTGCTGTTGTTTGTATTGGTAAGAGCCAAACGAGAACAGCGGATGATCCCTTTGGTGGAGCCCCTGCGCAACGACAGCAAGGATTTTACCGCTACCATAGGCAATCTGCATTTTCAATACAAGAATTACAGCAATATCATAGCCAAGCGCATCACTTACTTTTTAGAAAGAGTGCGTTCGGATTACTTTTTAAATACTGCGGAGCTAGACCAGGCCTTTACAGAGCGACTGGCCAGTAAAAGCGGAAATAGCAAAGAAGACACCCAAAAACTAGTTGGGCTGATCAATAGCCTGAAAGGAAAAAGTTTACATACTGAGTCCGATCTTATTCGACTCAATAAAGCATTAGAGAATTTTTTTAAATAAGCATTATGGAAGAGCAGAACAAGCCGCAAGACGAGCAGTCACAAGAGCAGCAAATCCCGCAGCAAGCAGAAGCGGCAAGCGAACCCACTAACGATATGGGCTTTAACGCACGTATAGACCTAAGCGCCTTAAGTGAGGCCGTAACACAGATAAAAGCAGAGATCGGGAAGATCATTGTTGGGCAAGAGCAAATGGTAGAACTGCTGGTAATCTCTTTACTGGCCAACGGACACTCACTTATTGAAGGCGTACCAGGAGTGGCCAAAACAGTGACAGCAAAGCTACTGGCCAAATCGTTGAATGTGGATTTTAACCGCATACAGTTCACACCAGACCTCATGCCAAGTGATATACTGGGAACCTCAATTTTCAATGTTAAGGATCAAGAATTCGAATTCAAAGCCGGACCGATCTTCTCCAATATAGTTTTGATCGATGAGATAAACCGAGCTCCTGCCAAAACACAGGCTGCACTCTTTGAAGTGATGGCAGAAAGACAGATCACCATAGATGGGGTACAGAACAATATGAACCGTCCTTTCTTGGTCTTCGCCACCCAGAATCCGATTGAACAAGAAGGTACCTATGCCTTACCTGAAGCACAGCTAGACCGTTTTCTCTTTAAGATCAATGTCGATTATCCGCAGCTAGAAGAAGAAATACTGATTCTACAAAACGAACATAAGCGAGAAGATCACGACCCCTTTGAGGATATCAAACCCGTACTGACGGCCGAAAAGATCATCGGATATCAGCAAACGGTAAAAAAGATCTTAATAGAGGATAACCTGATCAAATATATCGCTGGTTTGGTGAATCAAACGCGTACCAATGCGAATTTGTATTTGGGAGCCTCTCCACGAGCCTCCATAGCGATAATGAATAGCGCCAAGGCCAAAGCCGCTATAGAAGGACGCGACTTTGTAACCCCAGACGATATTAAAACGGTTACCGTACCAGTACTGCGCCATAGAGTAATAGTAACTCCGGAGCGCGAAATGGAAGGCTTCACCGCAGACCGCGTAATTGCACAGATCATAGAATCCCAAGAAATTCCTCGATAAGTGCGCAGCTTCTTTAAAAGTCTATATCTGAGAAACCGCTTCTTTGCGGCGCTGATCGGCATAGTGTTGCTCTTTGTGATCTCGTATTTTTATGAAGATCTCTTTGGAGTTGCCCGACTGCTGCTCACCGTACTTGTGGTTTTGACACTACTGGATATGCTTTTATTGTATCGGAACAAAACAGGAATAGAAGCCTCTAGGTCTTTACCAGAGAAACTCTCCAATGGCGATGAGAACGATGTAAAGCTGCAATTGCGCAACAGTTATCGATTCCCGGTGGGGGTTAGAATTATTGACGAACTGCCTAAGCAATGGCAAATTCGCGATTTTGAGATCCACACTCAGATCGCATCCGCAGCAACAAAGGCCACTACTTATCAAGTACGCCCTACCGAGCGTGGAGAATATCATTTTGGCAATTTGAATGTATTTAGTGCTACCATTTTAGGTTTGGTTTGGCGCAGGCAACAATACGACCACAATGCCATGGTGCCCAATTACCCGTCTTTCTTACAACTCAAAAAGTACGAGTTCGTGGCATTTACCAATAAGTTGAAAATGTTTGGTCTCAAGAAGATCCGCAGAATTGGGCACACCCTAGAATTCGAACAGATCAAAGATTACGTAAGCGGAGACGATGTGCGCAATATAAATTGGAAGGCCACTGCCAAGAAGAACGACCTGATGGTGAACCAGTATCAGGACGAAAAATCACAGCCTGTTTACTCGGTGATCGATACCGGACGCGTAATGAAGATGCCTTTTAACCAGCTTAGCCTATTGGATTATGCCATTAATGCCACCCTGGTGATCTCCAATATAGTTTTAAAGAAACAAGACAAAGCCGGCATGTTCACCTTTTCGCGTAAGGTGGAAAATCAGATCGTGGCCAAACAAAGGCGTTCACAGATGAATTTGATCTTAGAAACGCTTTACAACATTAACACAGACTTTGCAGAAAGTGATTTTTCACGTTTGTATGTGGATATCAAACGCCGGATAAAATCGAGAAGTCTGCTGCTACTCTACACCAATTTTGAGACCTTAGATGCCTTGCACAGACAGCTGCCCTATTTGCAGGCCATTGCTAAAACGCATCTCTTGGTGGTGATCTTCTTTGAGAATACAGAGCTGGCTGCCATGGCCAAAGAGCCAGCAGAAACCACTCGGGCGATCTTTCAAAAGACCATAGCGGAAAAATTCATCTATGAGAAGAAGCTCATTGCCAACGAGCTCAAGAAATACGGGATTCAAGCCATACTTACCGCGCCGGAGAATCTCACCATAAATACCATTAACAAGTATCTAGAAATCAAGGCTAGAGGACTGCTCTAACAGTTCACCCTGCTTTTTTTACAGTTCGGTCTTTTGTTTTATGTAGGCCGATAGTCCTGCTGCATCTTTGTGCTGTACAACAATAAAAACACACACCATGTCAGTCAGAAACATCATCTTTACACTTACCCTAATGCTCTTAGGAGCGATCCAATCCGCCTTTGCCCAACAAGAATCCGCAGCAACCGGAATAAGCATCACCGTAACCGTACCCATGCAAAGTACAGAAGGCAAAGTGATCTTTGGGCTTCACAACGAAGCTACCTTTATGAAAGCGCCACTACAAGGACAGATCAGTCAAATTGTAGACGGAAAAGCTACCGTGACCTTTAGTGGAGTTGCTCCAGGAACTTATGCCGTAATGTGCTTTCACGACCGTAACAACGACGATCAGATGAACTTTCAGGCCAACGGCATGCCGCTAGAAGACTACGGAGTATCTAACAACAATATGGCTATGGGGCCTCCTAGCTGGAGCGACGCTAAATTCGAAGTAGGCACTCAAGACCTGGAATTAGAGATCCGCATGTAAACAACTTCTCTTAGTTTGTAAAAAAGAGATTCCTTGAAAATGGGAATCTTTTTTTTATAAGCAATCTCTAACAGATGGTAGCTTGCAATAAATTTTAACTATTATCGTATCTTTGCAGCAAAGCAGCAGCATGACCATTACACAGCTTAAATATGTACTCGCAGTAGCGGAGCATCAGAATTTTACAAAGGCAGCAGAAAAGACCTTTGTAACGCAGCCTACTTTGAGTATGCAAATACAAAAACTGGAAGATCAATTAGATGTATTGATCTTTGACCGCACTAAAAAACCGATCGCGCTCACAGAGATTGGTAAGAAAATTGTGCAGCAGGCCAAAAATATTGTCAATGAGGCCGACAGGATCCAAGACATTGTAGATCAACAAAAAGGATTTATTGGCGGGGAATTCAAATTGGGGATAATTCCAACAGTGATGCCTACCTTACTGCCAATGTTCCTCAGGAATTTCACCAATAAATTTCCCAAGGTACACCTCAAGATAGAGGAACTCAATACAGACGATCTGATCCAGAAATTGGACGAAGGGCACTTAGATGCCGGAATCGCTGCAACTCCGCTCTTGCAAGAGAATATCAAGGAAAGAGTACTCTATTATGAACCTTTTGTGGGTTATATTCCACAACAACACCGCTTGGCCAGTACAAGCCGCATAACCATTGGCGATTTGGACATAGATGATATCTTGCTTTTAGAAGATGGTCACTGCTTTAGAGATGGTGTTATAAACCTCTGCAAATCGGCTAAGACGAATTTAGACGACCGTTTTCAGATAGAAAGCGGAAGTTTTGAAACCCTTATAAAACTATCAGAAGAAGGCATGGGCATGACCTTACTGCCCTATCTGCACACCTTAGACCTGGGTGAAAAGCAAAAGGCCAACCTGCACCACTTTAACGATCCTGCTCCTGCCCGTGAGGTGAGTTTGATCTACCCAAAGAGTGAGCTGAAGATACAAATCATAGACGCCATGTTCGATGTGATCTCTGGCGTAGTTAGGGGAGCCATAGCCTACCAGGACGTACAGATCATAAGTCCGCTGCCTAATAAAAAGTAATTGTAGAGTTTACAGCTTCATAGGCTGCAAGTGAAGTCCGTAATAGAACTTTAACGCAGGCTATGAAGCATAAAAAAAGCCTCCAGATGGAGGCTTTTTCTTATGGATTTAAATAAATAAGACATTGATTTAATTCGGGGTTCTGCTTGATCAGTGAATTTACCCAAATTCGGAGTTCCTCAATTTCATGGGGAAGCAATCTATTCATTGCTTTTTTTAACTCTTTGCAGAACAACTGCGGATCAAAGCTGACCTTAGCCAGCACCGCTTTGGTGTAATCAAACATCGCTCTTGCCATAGTTTAATTTAATTAAGTTAGGGTAAAAAGCGTAATGATGTTGCAATAGGCGTTTTGTTTAATCTTGACCTCAAGATAATAAAAAATCCAATATAGAAATTCACTACAAAGTCAGTTTTAACATCAATATTGCCATTTTTTAAGACTAAAATAACAGTTTGCCTCCTTACTTAGAAGCTGCGGTCTCCGTCTAAAAGATCGCCTAAACCACCGAGTATACTGCCTTCTCCTTTATCCTTACCACCTCCTCTAGGAGCTGCTGCCCAAACACGACCAGCCAAACGGCTAAAGGGCAAAGATTGAATATATACCGTGCCGGGTCCTGTTAAACTGGCAAAGAACATACCTTCTCCCCCAAAAATGGTATTCTTGATACCGCCAACAAACTCAATGTCATAGTCTACAGTTTGGTCAAAACCAATAATACAACCTGTATCTACTTTGAGTTTTTCTCCCGGACGCAGTTCTTTAACCGCTGTGGTTCCTCCTGCATGTACAAAAGCTAAACCATCACCTTCTAACTTTTGCATGATAAAGCCTTCGCCACCAAATAGGCCACGGCCTAACTTCTTAGAGAATTCAATGCCAACGGACACGCCTTTGGCGGCGCAGAGAAAGGCGTCTTTCTGACATATGAACTTTCCGCCCTGCTTGGCCAGGTCTATAGCGATGATCTTACCTGGGTAAGGCGAAGCAAAGCTCACTTTGCGTTTGTCATAGGCATTATTGAGATAGGCTGTCATAAACAGGCTCTCTCCGGTAAGTAAGCGTTTACCTGCTCCCCAAAGCTTTCCCATAAAACTCTTGTCTTGTTTGGAACCGTCTCCAAAGATGGTTTGCATCTCAATCTCGGTTTCCATCATCATTAGGCTGCCGGCCTCTGCAATTACAGATTCGTTTGGGTCGAGTTCTATCTCGACATATTGCATTTCCTCTCCGTAGATGTGATAATCAATTTCGTGTGCTGTCATATTGAATGTTTGGTTTATTCAATTAGTGTAAGTAGCACAAGATTGTTACACCTATATATATTATTTAGATGTTAAGGCTGAGGATAGTTGTTAGGATCGCAGCTTTACCGTCCACTCAAAATCGAAAGAAGAGACCACGACTCCATCGGTATTGGTACCTTGTGCATGCATCCAGCAGGTTTGGCCTTCTCCGCTTGCTATTGCTTTTTGGATCGCTTGACGAATCGCTAGTCCATCGTTACAAGTAAAGGTGATTCTCCCCTTGGCTTTTTTACTGAAGTTAGCTTTGTTATTAGCCACTAACATAGAAACCGGTTTTCCTTGGACCTTGATCTCGTCCATAACCAAGGCTCCTGTAGCTAGCTCCGCAGCCATTCCTTGAACGGCCCAAAACATGGAATTGAACGGATTTTGATTGATCCATCTGTGTTTTACAGTCGTTGTACAGCTTTCTTGAGAAATGCTCTTTAAGCGGACTCCTGTTAAAAAGGCGGAGGGTAATTTAAAGGCGATAAAGGTGTTGATCTTTCCGGGAGTTAGCGGCATAGCAAGGGATTAAGGCGCTAAGATAAGCATTCTCCGTACAATTCAATCCGAAGTAAATTTTGTTAAAAAAATGTTAATATTAGGTACTATGCGTAACAAAGTACTGTTTTTTAAACATATATTTGCATAAGAAAATAACAAGCAATGGACAATACTGGCTTATCAAAAAATGACAAATCGTTGGGAATGGCTATCCACCTAGCGACTTTTTTAAAGTACTTTTTCCCATTCGGAAACTTTATTGGTCCTTTAGTATTATGGACCACCAACAGAGAAAAAGCTTTTATTGATCACCACGGACGGGAGGCTATCAACTTTCAGCTAAGTCTATTACTCTATGGCGTTATCATCGCCGCAGTATGTCTTCCGTTCGTGTTCTTTCACGCCGGAGACTTTATAAGCATCTTAGAGCAATTGGATGATGCCTATTACAGAAGTCGTTCGGTAAACGCCAATGAATTGGGCGGATACTTGACAGTGATCTTCTTAGCGGTACTACTCGCGTTCTGCATCTTTATCTTTGAGATCTACGCGGTGATCACGGCTGCTATGAAAGCAAACAATGGAGAGCTGTATCGCTATCCCCTATCCATTCGATTCATTAGAACAGAAAACGACGCTTTGACCCCGGCAACCGCTGGAGCTACGGAAGCCGCTACGGCTGCCGAAGCTACCGCAGAAACCGATCAAGAAGTCGACTTTACAGAACAATCATCGTCAAACGAACAAAAATCATCAGAAAATGAGCAGTCTAGTTAATATGGTCATGGCCGCAGTATTAAACCTAATGGGGCCCGCTGCACCTGCATTCCCTGCAGTCGACAATGCAAAGACCATCGAAGCGGTTGTTGAACAATCGGTACAGATCGATTGTGTAGCAACTACCATCCGCTTCGGAACCGAGAATTGTTAATTCTCATTAAACGAAAAGAACATGAAAATTGAGAACACAAAAGCACAAATGAGAAAAGGCGTACTGGAGTTTTGTATCCTGTCCATACTTAGAGACGGCGAGGCTTACACTTCAGATATCCTGGACGCATTGAAAGAGGCAAAGATGCTGGTCGTAGAAGGGACGATTTACCCCTTGTTAACTCGGCTTAAGAATGCCGGATTGCTTTCCTACCGCTGGGAAGAATCCACCAGTGGGCCACCTCGTAAATATTATGAACTAACCGAAACCGGTAAGCTGTTCCTCAAGGAACTCAACAACACCTGGGACGAGCTGCAAGATGCAGTGAATACAGTAATTAGCGTAAAATCAACAAAATGAAAAAGACAATCAATATAAATTTGGGCGGAACCTTTTTCCACATTGACGAGGATGCCTTTGCCAAGCTGAATCGCTATCTGGATGCCATCAAAAAATCCTTTACCGATCCTCAAGGACAGGATGAGATCATCCGCGATATCGAAGCCCGAATTGCCGAACTATTCGCAGAGAAAAGAGATTCTGTCTCTCAGGTGATCTCTATAAAAGAACTGGACGAGGTTATAGCCGTAATGGGCCAGCCAGAGGATTATATGGTAGACGAAGAGATCTTTGACGATGCTCCGCCTAAACAACAGCGCCAGCGCCAGTATCAGCAACGCGCCAGCTACAAACAGCTCTTTAGAGATGTAGACAACAAATTCATTTCTGGTGTGGCTGCCGGATTGGGTCATTATTTAGGGATCGATACCATTTGGGTACGTCTGCTTTGGATCTTGCTAACCGTTTTCTCTAGCGGATTCTTCTTAGTCGTATATATCTTATTCTGGATCTTGGTTCCAGCTGCCGAAAGCACTGCAGATAAATTGACCATGCAGGGCGAAGCGGTGACAATAGAGAACATTGAAAAAAAGATTAAGGACGAGTACGAACGCGTCGCCGATAAGGTAAAAGATGTCGATTTCGATGGTGCGGCAAAACGCGCCAAATCTGGAGCTTCTAGCTTTTTTGACGGCTTAGGAAGTGTTTTCAGCGTCTTTTTTAAGATCATTTTCAAGTTTATCGGGATCATTTTACTGATCACAGCGATATCTACCTTGGTAAGCCTTATTGTTAGCATGTTCTCTTTGGGATCTGTAAGCTTTTGGGGCAGCGACCTGACCGATTATATCGGCGTGGTAAACACCTCTGGTGCACCAATATGGTTGATCTCTATTGCCGTTCTATTGGCCGTTGGAATTCCATTTTTTGTATTGTTCCTTTTGGGATTGAAGATCCTTATTCCGAACATCAAATCTATTGGAACTCCGGCTAAGATAACCCTTGGGGTAGCCTGGATAGCCGCTGTTATAATGATGGGCATCTTTGCCATTCGCGAGGTAACTGAGATAAGCAACGAAGGAAGCGTTAAAACAGTGAACCCATTGGCCGTAGCCGTAAACGACACCCTGCGCTTAAAAATGGTCTCTAATGAAGATTTCGAATACCGCGCCAACAGAAGCGGTGGCTTTGAGATCAAAAGAGACGAAGACGGAAACCGTGTCATTTACAGCAACGATGTGCGCTTAATAGTGCGTTCTACCAGCAAACCAGAGGGTAGAATCAGCATAGAGAAATCTGCAAACTCAACCGACTATCAACGTTCCAGAGAGTATGCGGAGCGTATCAATTACAACTATGAGCTCAAGGGGAACACCTTGTACTTGGACGGTTATTTCTTGGTCGATGTGGCCGATAAATACCGCGACCAAGAAGTAGAAGTGATCGTGTATCTACCGGAAGGATCTGTATTGTTTGCAGATAAGAATACACGCAGCTTCCACTCCAACAGCTCGTACTATGACGATATTCTAACCCGTGGCGATGAAGAATACTTCCTCCGCATAGAAAAAGGAAAGACAACTTGTCTGAACTGTCCGGATGGTCGCGAGTCTAACTATAATGGTGATAGAACCACCAGTGGTTGGGATGATGACGACTGGAGCAGCGACGATTGGACCGACGACGATTGGGGCAATAGCGATACTTGGGTAGACGATGTGGAGCAATCCACAGAAACTACAGAGAGTGAGCAAGCAACCTCAACGGATTCTACTGCAACGCAATCCGCAGTGGTAAACGATAGCATTAGCAATTCATCAAATCAATAACAACTAAAACTTTAAACGTATGCGACTTTCAATTTTAGCAATTTTAGCAGCTTTTACTTTGAGTTCCTGCAACCTTGACCTAGTGGTCAATGCAGAGAACGGTAATGGCGATGTAGTGACCAAGACGCGCAACTTGGACGACGATTTTACCGGAGTTAGAGGATCTAGTGGGCTGGATGTCTTTTTAGAAGAAGGCTCAGAGAACAAAGTGGTGGTAGAAGCAGATTCTAACCTCCACGAATACATCGAGACAGAAGTGAGTAACGGTGTATTAAAGATCAGAACGACCAAGAACATTAACCGCGCCAAGAGCAAGAAGGTTTATGTGACCTATACCAGTTTGAATACCGTTGAGGCCAGTAGCGGCGCTGATGTCATAGCCAGCGATGTGATTAGAGCCGAGAAATTGGACCTAAGCAGCAGCAGTGGGGCAGATCTGGAATTAGAGATCGACGCTCGTGAGGTAATGGTAAAATGCAGCAGCGGAGCCGACATTAAAGTGACGGGCCGTGCCAAGTATCTCACTGCAGATGCCTCTAGTGGCAGCGATATAAACGCGCGTAACTTAGAAGCAACCAAGGTACGAGCCGAGGTTTCTAGCGGAGCAGACATAGTGGTCAACGTGGTTGAAAGCTTAGATGCCAAAGCCAGCAGTGGCGGGGATATCAAGTACTACGGAGACCCAATGACCGTAAACAAAAAAGACGGAAAATCTAGCGCTATCCGTAAGATGTAGCGCCTAAAGTAATGAGCGACATTACTCCATAACGCTCATTCATACGTTGAAGTGGACCGCCACAGCTGTGGCGGTCTTTCAATTTTATAATAACAATCAATCATTATGAGAACAATCAAACTGCTGCTTTGTCTGCTCGTTCCAGCCATGAGTTTTGCACAACTAGCTCCTCAAGATGAACATTACCAGATGATCATGGCCAAAGACAGCCTGCTCTTTGAACTGAGCTTTAACCAATGTCAGAATGATGTGCTTCAAGATCTGATCAGTGAAGATTTTGAGTTCTACCACGATCAAGGTGGGATCACTAAAGGCAAAGAAGCCTTTATTCAGTCTATTGACAAGAACATCTGCAACTTTCCCGGTCGTAAAAGCCGTAGGGAATTGGTTGCGGGATCAACAAAGATCTATCCACTCTATCAAAACGATGGAACCCTTTACGGTTTGCTTCAGCAGGGAGAACATAAATTCTATTTCAGCATGAATGGTGACCCGGAGCAAAAAGGCGCCATTGCCCTTTTTACTCATCTTTGGATCAAAGAAGGAGAAAACTGGATGTTACAGCGGTCGTACAGTTATGACCACAAACCGCAACAATAGAAAAGCCGCTTTAAAAGCGGCTTTTTTATTGGATTGAATATCTAATTTAAGAAGCTACCGTATGCTCGCTTTCTACAGCAGCCAAATAACGTTCTGCGTCCAAAGCCGCCATACATCCTGTACCTGCAGCCGTAATGGCTTGTCGATAGACATGATCCGCAGCATCCCCAGATACAAACACGCCAGGAACATTGGTATGAGCTGTTCCAGGTTTGTTGATGATATATCCCGTCTCGTCCATATCTAACCAACCTTTAAAGATGTCAGTATTGGGCTTGTGACCAATAGCCACAAAGAATCCGGTTGCCGGAATATCATGAGTAGCGCCTGTTAGATTGTTCTTTACGCGAACGCCAGTCACCACTTGTCCATCTCCCAAGACCTCTTCGGTCTCTGTGTTGAAGAGGATCTCGATGTTCTCCGTGTTGCGAACACGGTTCTCCATGATAACAGATGCTCGGAACACATCGCGACGCACCAACATGGTCACCTTTTTACACAATTTAGAAAGATAATGTGCTTCTTCGCAAGCAGAGTCCCCTGCTCCAACGATCACAACCTCTTGGTTGCGATAAAAGAAACCGTCGCATACAGCACAGGCAGAAACACCGCCCCCAAGATTCAAATATTTTTGTTCGGACTCCAAGCCGAGATACTTGGCCGAGGCTCCAGTACTAATAATAATGGTATCTGCGTGGATCTCTGTAGTTTCGTTGACCCATACTTTATGCACAGGACCCGAAAAGTCTACTTTGGTGATCCAGCCGTCACGTACGTCTGTACCAAAACGTTGGGCCTGCTTTTGTAATTCTATCATCATTTCTGGGCCAGTGATCCCGTCTGGGTAGCCCGGAAAGTTCTCCACATCGTTAGTGGTGGTAAGTTGACCTCCCGGCTGCATTCCCTGATAAAGCACTGGGAACATATTAGCTCGAGAAGCATATATGGCTGCGGTATAACCTGCTGGTCCGGAGCCGATGATCAAACATTTAACGCGTTCTATAGTATCTGACATTTCATTCTGATTTGATACAGTAAAAGTAGTAGATTCAAGGGAATCCTTACAGGAAAGTTATCAAGATTGTTGATAACCTTATTGTGCCCTCTTACTATTGAATTTAGGCCAAAACCTACCCGTGATCCGTTGGTATTTGGAATAACTGGAATACCGTTGTACCAATAACTCTTCTTCGTAACTCGACTTGAAGTAAAACACCAAATTGAGCAATAAAGTAATTAGGAATTTCTCTAAGGATGCTGCGTAGATCGCATAGGAGTACAAACCGACAAGAATACCCAAGTAAATCGGGTGACGCACATATTTATATATCCCGTTCTGAATTAGTTCCGAATTCTTGCGTGGCGATGGGAACGGACTCAAATTATCGCTCAGGTTGAGAATCCCGAGTATAACCACAACGATTCCTAAGGCCACCCCTGCACTCGCGGCATGTCGAAGCAGTTGTGGTGTTTCAAATTCCAGGAGTCCCCAGTTCAATAAATAACAAACAAATAGTAAAAATTGAACCAGGACAAAAAGTACATCCTTCTTCAAAATAGGAACTGTCTAGTATCAAAAGTTGATGAGCAAATTTACAGAAATTACTTACAAGGCAAAATAATTTCGATCTACGGATTTAACCGGATCTGAATTTTTAAAATTTTTTTGCGACATTTTAAAAAGCCACCCGTTTATACTATAACCAACAAGCAGAGCGTGACAGATAGCAAACCATTGATCAAAGCTTGCCAAGCAAATTCTTACAGTGCACAGCTGCAGGTGTTCCACACCTATAAGGATCTGCTTTACACAGCGGCGATACGAATTCTGAAACGCCCTAGTTTAGCACAAGACGTTGTTCAAGAAGCCTTTATAAAAGGGTTTCAGCGCATCGGAGACCTGAGCGAAGACAGCAACCTAGGCGCCTGGCTCTATAGAATAGCCACCAATTTGGCCATAGATGCCTTGCGCAAGGAACAGCGTTTTGACTGGCAAGATGAAGAAGATACCACTTTCGCCTTGAGTCATGAGGAGGATGAAATCGACGAGGAATTGCCCTTACAACTGATGCACCAAGCCTTAGAGGAGCTTAAAGAGCAGCATCGTTTGGTGGTAGTGCTCTATGCCATAGAAGGTTATTCGCACAGCGAGATCGCCGAACATTTAGAGTTAAAAGAAAGTACCGTACGCAATCAATACCGACGTGCTAAAATTGCCCTTAAAAAGGCCATAGAACAAAAATTAAAGACATGTCCTTAGAAAAACAATTAGAACGCTTAAAGACAGAAAGTCCGTTGAATACCTGGCCTAGCGAGCAGGACACTGTCTTCGCGAAGCGCTTAAAAGATGAGTTGCATACAGCGCGATCAAAAAGTCGTTCGCTGTGGTGGTATGCCGCGGCCGCGGTACTAGTAATTGGACTCTTGAGTAGTCCTTTCTGGTTTGGTGGATCTGACGTGGATCCGGCTAAACAACAAATGTTGGAGCAAATTGCAGCCATGGAATACCCCAGTGAACAACTTGAAGCTATAGCAGCCTATAGAGCTAAAAACGACAATACAGCCGACGCCAACTTTAAAGAAGTACTACTCTCTTTGCTCCATGAACAGACGCAAACCAACGTAAAGATCGAAGCCATCTCTGCCTTGCAAGGATTTGGACATGAGCAAGAAGTTAGAGACGCGCTACTACTCGCCTTACAAAAGGAATCCGAAGCATTGGTGCAAATAAAACTCATAAAAACACTGGCGGAACTCAAGGAAACAAGAGCCACAGATCCGCTGGAACAAATCGTAGCAGACCGCAACCAGGAAGCCGCAGTGCGCAATACGGCTTCTCTGGCGGTGGCTGCTTTTAATAATCAATAAACCTTCATCATGAAAAAAACGTTCATCACTTTAGTAATGCTTTTGGCAGCAGTGAGCCTTTCTGCGCAAGAGAAGAAAATCGACTTTAAAAAAGGCACTTTAGAAATTTGCACCTCTGCCAAGATCCAGATCTCTGGTTACAATGGTGATCAAGTGGTCATAAAAAGCAATACGCCAGAAAATGTATTCTACTCCGGAAAGGGGAATAGTTTTGTTATCAACGGGCAAGCCCGAGTGAACACAACCAGCACAGACTCTATCAGTTACCTCTACTTCAGCAATTTTGACAAGGACAAAAAAGAAAAGTCCAAAGGTTTGAAGCCACTGGGTAGCGCGAAAGAGGATCACACTGCTGTAGACATGAACTTTGATATTCAACAGTTTGGCAGCCGCCTGACCATTACCGACAAGCAGGTAGACAATCAATCGAATGTGTTGTTTGTAAACAGTACCTCCTACGAGATCTTGGTGCCTAATTCGGTTAAATTGGTTATCGATACCGGCAAGTGCAAGAAAAACAACAGTAGTAGACTAATCTTTTCTGCGGAGGCCTTAAAGATAGACAACTACGCTGGTGAGCTGATGATCTCTAGCCAGTACAAGGCCATAGAACTAACCGATGTAAGTGGCCCTGCTCTTGTGAATACCCTTGGCGGTGACGTGAAGGTAGTATTTGACAAGAAGCGCCCAGACGAGCTCTTCTCCATTATTAGCAACGATGGCGATATTGATATCACCATGCCGCAACTCAGTAAAATAAGTGCGAGCATCATCGGTCAAGAGATCTTGAGCAATCTTGACTTTAAGATCCTGCAAGAAGACTATCATGCCAATCAAAAGATGGTCAATGCCGAACTCAACGGTGGCGGCACTACATTCGACATTAAAACAGAGTTCGGAACCGTGTACTTGCGGAAGAAGTAATCTTATTAAGCACCAACAAAAGAGCGCCTCAAAGCGCTCTTTTTTCTTTTTTGACATTTAGCCTTGCCACAATTAAGAATTTGAATAAATTTGCATCCTCTTACGGGGTGTAGCGTAGCCCGGTTATCGCGCCTGCTTTGGGAGCAGGAGGTCGCAGGTTCGAATCCTGCCACCCCGACAAAAGAAAAAGCCTGTATAGCGTAGAAAGTTTACTTTCTTAAGCGGTACGGGCTTTTTCTTTTAGCAACAAACCAAAACAAGGATCACGAGCGTGCCTCCTTTGCGGAACGCTACGGAGGCCGAAGAGCGAGTAATCCTTTTGTTTGTTGTTATTTAAAAGCGAACGGAAACTTGTTTCCAGTGAGCAATGAAAACAAAAAAGCCATAGAAAGCAGAGCTTTCTGGCTTTCTCTGAGCATCTTCCCCACCCAGGATCATTCCCGAAGGCAATGAATCCCTTTAAGTTTACTTTCTTAAGCGGTACGGGCTTTTTCTTTTAGCAACAAACCAAAACAAGGATCATTCACTTCGTGAATGAATCCAAAGCAGGTCCAACGCAAAGAAATTAAGCCTACCGCTTTCGCGGGTAACTCATTCAAACATCCACTGGATGTTTGGTTTTGTTTCACAAAACAACACTCGTTAATGTTTGTTGTTATTTAAAAGCGAACGGAAACTTGTTTCCAGTGAGCAATGAAAACAAAAAAGCCATTGAAAGCGTAGCTTTCTGGCTTTCTCTGAGCATCTTCCCCTCTTCAGGATCATTGCCGAAGACAAGGAATCCTTCTGATTTTATAATAGAGATTTCTCAAAATTCGCTAATTTCGCAGACCTAGTTCGGGATGTAGCTTAGTCCGGTTAAAGTGCTGGTCTGGGGGACCAGAGATCGGAGGTTCGAATCCTCTCATCCCGACAAAGGAAATCCAATGCCAACAGCATTGGATTTTTTGTTTTTAGAAACGTTGCAAGCTTGCTTGCATAAGTGAATGGAAACAAAAAATCTAGAATGTCGCAAAGCGACATTTGGATTTCCTTTAGCAACATCCCCACCCAGGATCATTGCCGAAGGCAATGAATCCTCAATAAAACAAAAGAAAATAAGGATCACGAGCGTGCCTCCTTTGCAAAACGCTACGGAGGCCGAAGAGCTAGTAATTCTTTTGTTTGTTACTTTTTGTTATACAACACTGGCTTTCATATGACATCTCGATACAATTTGCTTCGCAAATCACTCGATGTCCGTAGATTTCTGGCTTTCTTTGAGCATCTCCCCTATTCAGGATCATTGCCGCAGGCAATGAATCCTCTGAAAGACTATATACAAAATGATAGCCTGCCGCTTTCGCGGGTGCCTCAGTTAAACGTCCACTGGATGTTTGGTTGTTTAACGGGATAATTTCACTCTTCCAATCGATCCAATTGGCCTACCTTTTCTGCAGTAGAGGCAGCATCCATGCTGATCATTATATAGAGCATGCCATCTTGCGTTCTATATGAAGTACCTTTCTTAGGAGCGCCATTAATTTCCTCAGGCTTTAGCTTGTGAATCGCTCCTGTTATTGGGTCAACAATAATACCTATTAGGCCTCCGAACGCAATATTTCCAATATACCATGCATTGAATTTTCTTTCAAGTTTTGTCTCATAGGTCTCAAAACCATCCAATTTGAGTACAATGCTATACTCTTGATTTCGCATTAAGTTTTTTTGAACTGGGGTATTACCAACTTCAACCTCATTGATGTAAACCTTTGCAGAAGCAGGCTTTGAGTTAATTTGAACCTGTTGGCGAGAACCCGAAATAATGGTAGCGCAACTGTTAAATGATAATAATAAAATAAGTGTAAAAACTTTAAAAATTCTATTCATAAGGATTAGTAAATGATTAGTCTAAAGTTAAAGTGTATTGAGCCAATGTAGTAACATCGCCGCTATATCTGTATAAGTCAATTTTAAGTCTGTAACAAGTACTCCAAAAGTCTGGGGTCTTCTTTTCTGTAACTTTTACAATATTGGCCCCGTTTTTACGAGCTTCTGCTCTCGCTTTTGCCATGATACTATTAAAACTACAATCTGTAGAAAAACCAGAATCTTGGTAGCGCAGGCTACCTACCCGTATAAGGCCCTGAGGAAGCTCATGTTCAAGGTCTAAAAGTGCAACTTTATCATCGAGTGAAAGTTTTGGCTGAGGATTAATCAGATCAGCCGTGATCTTGGGGCTGCAGCTAACTACACAGAGCATGGCCAACAAAATGAAAGCAATTATTTTTTTATTCATTAAAGTAAAAGGCGGTTTAATTAGTCTCAATTAAAAATGTTGTTATCCTGTGAAGATACTGCTTGTAATACAAAATTCAACAGGAAAATAAAGATATCAAAAAGATACTCGTGGAGTTTTAAAATATGAAAAAAATCCCCCGCGCCAGCGACCAAGAAGCAGCGCTGCGCGCGCTTCTTGGCTTGTCGCAGCGGCATCCTTTGCGCTTAGCGCAAAGATATAGCGAAGAGCGCGGCCGTGAAGTGCATTCAATGCTAATTCACGGGGCGCCAAAAAACATACACTAAACATTCTAATTCCAGCGCAGCTGATAGGGATACCGCTCGTAGATCACACTGTCTTCGTTTATGGTGTTCCCCTTTCGACCGTTGACCTCTCCAAGGGCTTTTAGAGCCTCGGCCTCTGCTGTTCTTCCGAGCTTGGCCAAACATTTGGCCTTGTAGATCTGCACTTCCGAAAAATCTGGGTATATGGCCAGTGCTTGGTCAAAAAGAGCAATGGCACCTTGATAGTTCTTTTGTTCATAGCGGCTAATGCCGTAATAGAATAGATCTAAATGGTGTAACCAATCTACACCGTATTCTTTTAGCTGCGCCTGGTGATCCTCTTCAAAGACCTGCTCTGCCTTGGCAAACTCATTGAGTTGTAAATAGGACAACCCTATATAGAAGTTGCAGCTGTGGTCCATTACAAATCCGTTGCCGTACTTGCTTTTATAATCCTGAAAATCTTCTATGGCCTCGGTATAGGTCTTGGCAAAGATGCACTTAATAAAAGCCCGATAATCTTGCCAGCGCTCCGGATCGTATTTTACGGCCTTGTCTATATACCGCATTCCAAGTTCGTATTTGGCCTGTTTAAAAAGCGGCATAGCCTTTTGTTGCCACAAATAGGCAATGGTACTGTCTTTGGCCAGGCCTCGGTCTATATGTTCTTGCCATTCTCTGGAATACAGTTCTTCTTTCCAAGCCCCGTTGACCAGATGTTCCTGCATGATCTGCTCTTGCCTTTCAATATCGGCCTGATTGAGTTTTGCTGCGGATGGATTCCCTTTAGCTGTATCGCTGTTCTGCTGCTTACAAGCGAGAAGCAAAAGCATGGCTAAAAACCCAAATGCTAATAGGCTGTTATTCTGGTGTTTCATCTGTGTTTGCTTCTTTTAAAGCCGATGATATAAGTCTTATTCGATAAAGTTCTAGCTAGCGGCTGTGCGTGACTACTGTTGCCCACACCAGGCTGCGTAGTCATCTGCCAGTGCCTTTATGTTCTTTTTGGATTTTGGGAAATAGGCACCAGCTTCAATTTTTTGCACGACCTCATCACAAGCTTTAAAAAATCTCTTTGCCGATCGTTTAAAGGCTCTTTCGTTGTTGTAATTCAAAACGAAAGTTGAGGCATCTGTAGCTGCTTCCTCTTGGGTGCGTACGTAAACTAACTGGCTAGGAAAAAAATGATCGTCCCAGTAAAAATCTTCAAACATCTGAATGGCTTCGTTCTCGTAGCCGATTTTCTTTAGGCCGTTAGCTACCGCTCCCTTGATCCGAAGCGGATAAACACGTAAAGTATCCGTTAAGAATTCGGCATCGGTGGAATATTCTACTTCCACCAGATCACGTGTAAGCATGACGATCTCGTTGTAATAGAATTCGGCATACTTAACGCGTAAGGACTTCCAATCTTGGGTGATTTCTCCTTCTGGCTGCTGCTTGGCATAAACAATGCGGTTTTTGACCACAGGATCGGGGAATCCAAAGCCCGTTACTATACTGTCGTTATCGGTTAGATACATCATCTTGACAAAGGCGTCCGACGGAAGATCCTTATTGAGTCCACGTTGTAAAAATTGTGCCTGTACACTCCAGGCCATAACTAGGTTTAAAACGGTTAGAAAAACGGTTTTTTTCATGTTCAATTTCAAAGGTAGATTAAGGCTAATAGATTTAAATATTATTCATACCCCAGTTCGGTAATGGCTTTATGGCTTATGGTTACCGCTTCCATAGGGGTCATGCCGTCAAAGGTCATATCTTGTTCTACAAAGAAGTACTTCATTCCTGCTTGCTCCTTTTTGGTCAGGTAGCTCGCAAAATCCAACTGCCCCTCTCCGATAGGAGCAAATTGCCCAGCGCTATCCATATCTTTTAAATGCCATGCGACAAAACGCCCCGAATACTTTTCAAAATATTTCAACGCATCTGCTTCGGCCTTAGCTGTCCAATAGAGGTCGATCTCAAAATTAACAACAGCCGGATCTGTATGCGCTAACAAATAATCCAAAACGACTACCCCATCGGCATCGGGTTTCAGTTCAAAATCGTGATTGTGATACAACAGTTTAATTCCTGCTGCCTTACATTTTTCTCCTATGGTGTTCAAAATCTGAGCCAAATTCTCCGCTCCGCCAGTCATTCCCATACTACGAGTTTCCATATCAAAGGTAAAATGTCCCATAGGAGGAATCGGAATTACCAAATACTCGAATCCAACCGTTTTAAGATCGGCAATGATCTGGTCTGCATTTTCATAGGTAATACCACTTTGGTGAGAACTCACCGGTTCTAAACCAACTTCTTCTAGATAGGCCTTGAATTCCTGCGGACTCATGCCGTAAAACTTACCGTCGGCATAGCCGGCATCTTCTATATAATCATAGCCGAGCTCGCTCACTTCTCGCAACACTTCTTTCGGGTTGGTCGCCATAGCGTCACGCAGGGTGTAAAGCGCTATCCCTTCTGATTTTTCAGAATTTTCCTGATTACAGCTTACAGATAAAAGTGCCACTACAGACACAACTAGGACTTTAAAAAAGATCTTCATAGGTATGAGTTAGTTGATGATAATTTTATTTACGGTAACAGCTTATAAAGATAAGAACTTAAGCCGTCTTAACGTATACCTCCACATCGATAGATCTACCGGCTTTCTGTTCGGCAGCCAATACCGTTTTTTCGTGGGTAAAATCCAGCTTGGCCATGGCGCGCTTACAATTGATATTGTCGCTATCTACAAATCCTTCTATACGATTCAACCCCAAGGAATTCAGGCCATGATTTACAATTAAAGGCAACACCTCTTGCATATAGCCATAGCCCCAATGCTGCGGTAACAGCCAAAAACCTATTTCCGCTTTTCCAGCTTTTAGATCGATATCGTTTAGCCCTCCGGCACCATAGAATTGAGTACCGTCTAAGCTCATTACAGCCCACCAAAGCTGTTGCGGCTGTGCGTACCATTGCATTTGTTCTCGTGTTGCAGCTAAACTCTCAAAACTAACCCCGTAAAACGATATTACTTTTGGGTGCGACAAGCCTCGGTAAACATCATTGATATCCTTAGCCATTATAGGGCGAAGCTTAAGGCGCTCTGTCGTAATTATGGGTTGCTCCGACTGCATCATGTTAAGTTTTGAGGTGCTCTAATGTAGGCGGCAAAGACCGTCCCAACTACCAGTAACAAAGTGAGCTCATGCGGCTTGCCTTTTATCATATGAATAACCACTATACAACTCATATACAGCGCAAGTAGCGCAGTTCCCCATAAGATAGTTTTAGGATACATAAATAAGACAACTGCTAGTAATAAAAAGATACCTGTAGCTATCATTACCGCTTCATTGGCAATTACCTTATCGGTCTGTCCCGCATTGGTGATTTTATCCCAGGCATTGGGCAGGTAAAAAAGTAATAACATAACCGAGGGTAGCCATTTTAAACAAAGCTTTAAAGGATCTTTTAATTGCATAGGGTTTGTGTTTTGTTTTTAGTGTTTTTTAACCGTATAAGTAGTCCCCAACTCAGCTCTTAAGGTGTTATATATACTCTAATCTTTAGGTTTAATCAATAACAATGCGGTCACCATAATAGGAATAATAACTCCCACCGCTAGTATGGCATATTTGATAACAGCATATGCGAAATAGATGAAATTTCCCCAATAAACATCCCGCTCTGCCTCCTGATTGATCCATGTATCAATAGTTGGAGTGTTGTCCAAGGTCCAGAAAATTGCGAGCAGCAGAACACTAGCCACATAAAGCAATACTATGCGTTGGGTTCTGGAACCGTCTGGGCGTTCTATTAAGCGCAAGTTTTTCTTTTAAAGATACTAATTTCTGAGGCTAGCCCTCGCTTTTATTCTCCTTTTGAGCAGCAGCTTTTCCTGCGACCACAGTTTCTTGGACCTCTTGTCGCTCTTCGGAGTTCAGGGATTCCTTTTCTTTTTGAGCATGCTCTTGGATCTCAAAGGCAGTAAAAAGTGGCAAATGGTCAGAATCTACTGGTTCCAAAACTCGGAGCTGGTTGATACGAATGCCCTTTGAATGAAAAAGCAGGTCCAATGGAAAACGCAGCAGTGGCCATCTTGCCGGGAAGGTACTAAAGAAGCCACGCCCAATTCTCGCATCCTTTAGCTTTGAAAGTGCCGCAAAACGCTTGGAAATTTGCGACCAACAGACCACATTAAAATCTCCGGCCACCAACGTCGGACAGTTGGAATCTGCTAAAAGTGCGGCCAATTTTAAAAGTTCCGCATCTTTTTGCTTGGCCGTTGGTTTCTCTGTAGGACTTGGCGGTGGCGGATGGATCCCCCAAAAACAAAAGCTTCTATTGTTGGCTGTTCTCAGCTCCATGCGTACAGAAGGATGCTCTTCTGAAATCAAGTATTTGGCCTCCCCTTGAACCATTTCAAGACGCGTGTAGCATTGCATACCGTATTTATTGTCCTTCGGGATCTTTATATGCTGCGGATGTGTTTCTTCAAGAGATTCCATTGCTTTGTCCCAGTTGGAATCTGTCTCCATCAGCAAGACAATATCTGGAGCTAATCGCTCCACCAGGTCTAGCACTTTTTGATAAGAGTTGTTCTGCTGCATCACATTGAGGCTCAAAAGCCGGATCCCCTCCGAAGCAGCTGTAGAAGATCCTTTAGAAAAATAAGGCGCTACCACCCAAAGCTGATAAAAGATAGTTACACTTACTGCCACGAGCCCAAGTAAAATTGCACTACTCCACGCCTTAAAAGCAAAGACCAATAGCACCAAAAAGATTAAAAGCAACAAAGCCAGAAGCTGTAAGCGGATAAAATCAAAAAGTCTAAAGAACCAATGTCTTGAAGGCACCAAGGGTAAGTATGAGAGCACACAAAGTATCGAAGCTAGAACTAGCGTAATATGTATCGGATCTACAGTCATCGAATAAAAATATAAACAATTCACCACTGTGAAGCAATAAAAAACCGCGGTCAAAGCGCCGCGGTGATCTTTAAAATATTGAAATGGAAGGCTTGCCTATTAGTTGATCCAGGTAATGAAGATCAGATATAAAGGCATGCCTAAAGTTATATTGAAAGGAAAGGTCACTCCCAGGGCCATAGGTAGATACAAGCTTGGGTTTGCCTTGGGCGCCGCCAATTGCATAGCTGCGGGCACGGCTATGTAAGAGGCGCTGGCCGCCAGAATGCTGAACAAGAATTGGTTTCCTATATTGTCTGTAAAAAGCGAGCTGATATAGGCCGCTGTGAGTCCGTTTATAATCGGGACCACTATAGAGAACAGCACTGCAAATTTACCCTTCTTGATAAAGCTCTTTAATTTTCTTCCGGAAGTAATTCCCATATCCAATAGAAAGACCGCTAAGAATCCTTTAAAGATATCGGTGGTAAAAGGCTTGATCCCTTGGGCCTGTTCATCACTGGCTAAAAGACCTATGATCAAACTCCCTGTGATAAGCAAAACCGATCCGTTGGTCACCGCATGCTTAACGTGCTCCCCTAGTTTAGGTTTGCCGCGAGTTGCACTAAACAGCGCAATGAGCAACACCCCTACTACTATAGAAGGCGCTTCCATCAGGGCCATCACTGCCACCATATGGCCGCCAAATGCAATGTGTTCCATCTCTAAAAACGAAATGGCCGTTACAAAGGTCACTGCACTCACCGAACCGTAGGAAGCAGCGATCGCTCCTGAATTAGAAACATCAAAACGCTGTCTTAATACAAAAAATGCGATGAGCGGAATAACGGTGGCAAGAACGACCCCAAACAAGAGGGAGTACCCGATTTCGGCACTCCAAGTGCTGTGCGCCAGTTCTTGCCCACCCTTAAACCCTATTGAGAATAACAGGTAGAGTGATATGAATTTTGCAGAAGTTGAAGGTATGGCCAGATCGCTTTTTAGTTGTACTGCAATGATTCCCAAAAAGAAAAACAATAAGGCCGGGTTGGTCAGGTTATCTATCAGCAAATGCAAGTCCATAATCTCTGTGTGGCTAACTCTTGGTGATTAATCCTCAATAAGTTCCAATTCAATAGTACCGTTGATGCGGAATCGCTTTTGTGTCGATTCTTTTAGGTTGATGAATGCCCGCGCATGCTGTTTTTCAGCTTCCAGTTCTTGGATGCGTCCGTCTGGAAAACGGGTATCTGCACAAAGGTCTCCCTCGCAGGCAGCCAAGCGTTGTAATTTGTGAAAGTTGATCTTTTCATTCAGCAGTGCATTGATCAGGTCTTGTGCTTCTTGAGCGGTGAAATTCCCGTCGATGAGTTTGAATTTTTGAGTTACAGGCGTTAAAGTTTCCATAGATTCTGATTTATATTTTTGATTTTTCGTTAATGGCGCGTAGTTCTGCCGAAAAGGCTTGTCTTTGGGTCGATGCCAAACAGCCCAAGCACATTAGTATGAAGCCAACGCTTAACAATTCCTCTAAAAAAATGCCGCCAGTTTTCACAGCAGCATTGAGTAAAAGTCCGTAAGCAATAAGCCCTAAGGCCGTATTGCATTGTCTTCTTTTTAGTTTTCCCAGACTCTTGCTCACCGATTTGCTAAACCTTTGACTGCGAGCTTGTAAATGTTGATTCATATCGATTTCTTTTTCTTGCGCTGCAAATATCCTGTGAAATAATTATATATTTTTATTTATCTTTATAATGTTTTACATTAATAATTGTTATGAATTATACTTTGCACCAACTGCAGATATTCCTCAAAATCGCTGAATTAAAGAGCATTACCAAGGCTTCTGAAGCGCTTTATCTGACCCAACCTGCGGTTAGTATTCAGCTAAAAAAATTTCAAGATCAGTTCTCTATTCCGCTCACAGAAATTGTGGGTAGACAATTATATGTGACCGATTTTGGACAAGAGATCGCCCAGGCTGCACATACAATCTTGGAACAAGTGGAGCAGATCAACTACAAGAGTCAGGCGTTTCAAGGACAGATCTCCGGCAAGCTTAAGATCGCTATCGTTTCTACGGCCAAATACCTCATGCCCTATTTCTTGTCCGAATTCATGCAGCAGAACAAGGCCGTTGATCTGGATATGAATGTAACCAACAAGGCTACTGTGGTAAACAGTTTAGAGAATAATGAAGTGGATTTTGCTATGGTGTCTGTTATTCCAGAACAGATAAAACTCGAACGCGTAGAACTTATGCAAAACAAGCTGTTCTTGGTTGGAGGCCGACGCTACGAAGCAGACGGCAGACCGAGCGGAAAAAAGGTGCTTACCGAATTGCCGCTGATCTATCGGGAACGCGGTTCTGCCACCCGAGCAGCCATGGAAGAATTCATCAGTAAAAATAAACTCCCGACCTCGAAAAATATTTCTTTACAATCCAATGAAGCGCTCAAACAGGCAGTGATCTCCGGAATCGGATACTCGATAATGCCGCTAATTGGAATCAGAAACGACTTGCAAAACGGGGACTTGCAGATCATTCCGTATCAAGGTTTACCGGTAAAAACCACTTGGAACCTGGTATGGCGTTCCGCCAAGAAATTGTCACCCGCCGCTCAGGCCTTTTTAGACTATGTGAACGACAATAAGGACGGGATAATTAGAGACACTTTTGATTGGTACGAAAAGTATTGATCTCCAAAGACAGATTTTGTAAATTAGAATAAAATTTATTCTATGCGTTTTTTCTTGCTGATCGTATCCGCAGCAGTACTGCTTAGCTGCCGCTCAGAGCATAAAGACCCCAATGATGGCCTAGCACTGGACAGTGGTACCACGAGCAGCTATCGTATAGAGACCGTGGTGCCTGAGCTCAACAATCCATGGGGAATGACCTGGCTGCCAGACGGTGCCATGCTCATCACAGAAAAAAGTGGAGAACTAATCCATTTTAAAGACGGTAAGAAAACACAGATAAAAGACACGCCAGACATCTATGTGCGTGGGCAAGGTGGTTTCTTAGATGTGGTACTGCACCCTAATTATAAGACCAACGGTTGGATCTATTTCACCCATGCTTCTAGCGAAGGCGGTGGTGAGGGTGGCAATACCAAATTGATCCGAGCCAAATTAGATGGTGATCGCCTGACCAATATCGAATCTTTGTACAAAGCTACACCCAACACCACCAAAGGGCAGCACTTTGGTTCTCGCATTGCGTTCGACAAGGAAGGATACCTTTATTTCAGTGTAGGAGATCGTGGGAATCGCGATGTGAATCCGCAAGATATTGGCAGAGATGGCGGAAAGATCTACCGCCTGCACGACGATGGTCGCATCCCAGCGGACAATCCATTTGTAGGCGTGTCAGGCGCTAAAGAGGCTGTCTATTCCTACGGACACCGCAACCCACAAGGCATGGATCTGCACCCAATTACGGGTGAGATCTGGACTCATGAACACGGCCCTAAAGGTGGTGATGAAGTCAATATCATAAAAAAAGGTGCAAATTACGGTTGGCCTGTTATTTCCTATGGCGTGAATTACAGTGGAACTTCTTTTACAGACCTTACCGAAAAAGAAGGTATGGAGCAGCCTGTGCATTATTGGGTCCCTTCTATTGCCCCTTGCGGTATGGCCTTTGTAACCGGCGATAAATTCCCGGCTTGGAAGAATCAGTTGCTAGTGGGCAGCCTAAAATTCAATTATGTGGAGTTGCTCAAACTTGACGGCAATAAAGTTATAGGGCGCGAAAAAATTGCAGACGGAATTGGCCGAGTTCGCAATGTAAGAGTCGGGCCAAATGGTTATATTTACATCGCTCTGGAAGGCCAGGGAATTGTACGATTACTACCCAATTAAACATCAATTAACAGAATCAAAATGAAGAAATTATTGCTTATCGCTACCGTATTTGCCAGTTTAGTCGCTTGTAAATCAGACCAAAAAGAAGAGAACGATCAAAATTCTGGCGTGAAATTGGGCGGACAAAAAACCTCAGCTAGTAAAGCTGATCTAAAAGCCAGCATGGAACGTGGTGAAGAAGTCTATACCAGCCTTTGTGTGGCTTGTCACATGGGGAACGGTCAAGGTGTTAAAGGAGCTTTCCCTCCCTTGGACGGATCTAACTGGCTAACCGAAAAACGTGCCGAAAGTATTCACAGCGTCAAATACGGGCAACAAGGTGAGATTGTAGTGAGCGGAGAAACCTACAACGGAGTTATGGCGCCTCTTGGCCTTAGCGATCAGGAAGTTGCAGACGTTTTGAACTACGTGATGAATTCTTGGAGTAACACCCAAGATAAAATGGTGACCGTAGAGGAGGTAAAAGCTGTTACTAAATAAGCAGAAAACGCTTTTGATTTGGCTAATAAAAAAGGCCAAAACCCCTACTTTTGCACAAACTAAGCACGCATGTTGATTATTGGCATTGCCGGAGGAACAGGAAGTGGTAAAACCACTGTGGTGAACCAGATCGTAGAAGAACTGCCGGAGGCAGAATTGGCGGTGATCACACAAGATTCCTATTACAAAGATACCAGCGAGCTCACTTATGAGCAGCGGGTAAAGATCAATTTTGATCATCCGAATTCTATTGATTTTCCTTTGCTGATCGAGCATGTAAAAAAGCTCAAGGCCGGAGCGGCTATTGATCAGCCGGTATATTCTTTTAAAGAACACAACCGTACAGGGGAAACCATTGCTATTTCACCAAGACCGGTCATAATCGTAGAAGGCATCTTGGTACTTACCCAACCGGAACTGCGGGATCTTTTTGACATCAAGATATTTGTAGATACTGACAGTGACGAGCGCCTTATTCGCAGACTAAAACGCGACATTTGCGAACGCGGCAGAGATCTCAACGAGGTGTTAGATCGATATCAGACAACCTTAAAGCCTATGCATCAGCAGTTCATAGAGCCTAGTAAGGCTTATGCAGATATCATCATCCCGACCCATCGTTATAATACGGTTGCCGTAGATATCGTTAGAACTATTATCAACGAGCGCTTGTCTTAATGAAGCAAAAATTCGAGCATATTACTACTAGCAAATGGTTCAAATGGTTGACCAACAAATATGTGTTGATCGCCCTGATCTTTGCCGTATGGATGCTCGCCTTTGACTCCAACAATTTCTTTATCCATCAGGAACTCAATCAGGAGATAGAAACCTTAGAGGGTACTACCGAAAAGTATCAGCAAGACATTGCAACAGATAAAGAACAGCTGGAAAAATTACAAGACACCAACGAACTGGAAAAATACGGTCGCGAGGCTTATTATCTTAAAAAAGAGAACGAAGACATCTTCATTATAACCCATCAAGACAGCACGGAGCAAAAGCCATGAGTGAACAACTATTTGAGCAATTCGATCCGGTTTCCGCCAAACAATGGAAACAAAGCATTCAAGCAGGCCTAAGAGGAGCAGATTACAACGAAACACTGCTCACCCAGACGCCAGAGGGCATTACCATTAAACCATTTTACAACGCAGAGACCACGCCGAACAATTGCAATGTCTCTTACCCGGAGAGCTGGTCGGTAACTCAAGCTATTTTTGTGCACGACACGCGTATAGCACGTGGTTTGATGCTTAAAAGTATTGATGGTGGTGCAGAGGCTATCTTGTTACAAGCCAAAACGGTTTTCGATGCCCCAGCCCTTTTTGAAGGACTGCAATTAGCGGGCATAACACTCTATTGCGATTTTGATTTTTATACTGCGGATTTTCTTAAGGAATTTAGCGCTGCTGCGCAGCAAAGCGGAGCCGAGGTGCATTTAGGTATAGATATCATTGGCCACTTGGCGCGTAGCGGGAATTGGATTCACAGCAATGAGCAAGACCACCAACTCTTAATTGAAAGTATAAAGACGCCATTGGCCTCTGGCCTTGGCGTACATATAGACAACTACGGAAACGCCGGAGCTAATGCCATGCAGCAATTGGCCTATGGTTTGGCGCACACCAATGAATATCTGAATTATTTAGCCCAAAAAGACGCCTTGCCTGCGGAGCTATCCATTTCTTATTACTGGTCCATAGGACCAAACTACTTTATGGAGATCGCCAAATTCAGAGCTTTTAAACTTTTATTGGCCAGTCTTCAGCACGAATACGACACCAATATTCGAGGGGTGCATTTGGCACGTCCTTCGCGCCGCAACAAAACCATTTACGACCCAAATGTAAATATGCTCAGAACCACCACTGAGTGCATGAGCGCTGTCTTAGGAGGTGTAGATGCCGTTTGTAATCTGCCTTACGATACCGTATATCACAAAAGCAATGATTTTGGGGAGCGTATTTCTAGGAATCAATTGCTGATCTTAAAACACGAAAGCTATTTCGATCAGGTGATCAATGCTGCGGATGGCGCTTATTTTATTGAAGATCTCACCAAAGACCTAGCAGAAAAAGCATTGGAGGTCTTTAAACAGATCGAAGCAAGCGGCGGCCTTGTCAACGCCTTAAAGCTCGGAACCATCCAACGTAAAATAAAGGAACAAGCCAAAGCTGCACAGGAAGCATTTGACAATGATGCACTTCCGCTATTAGGGACAAATCTCTACCCAAAATCCGACGAAAAAGTTGGACAAACTGTAGAACTGTATCCCTTCTTAAAACAAGAACAAAGAAAAACCATAATAGAACCTTTGATCATTAAAAGAATTGCAGAAAACCATGAAAAAAACAGATTGGATCATGAGTAGAAAAGGATTTGTTATAACAATTTGCAGTCTACTTCTTATGGGAAGTTGTTCGGAGCCCATGGAGTATCGACATCAAGACAAAACGCAAGCGGTAAGCTGTTCAGGATCGAACTTAAAGCTTATGCACGAGGCCTTGTACAGCTTTGAAGAGGCCATATCAGAACACTACAACTTTCGCAATTACAGCCCTACTACCCCAACTTATAAGCAGAATGGCTATGCGCAATTCATGTACACAGGAATTACCAATACGGCGCCTTTTGTAGAGATTATGGACGAACACTCTCAAACGGTTGCCAAAGTTATTAGCGATAAAGATGAACTTTGGGTTCAAAAAGATGGCCAGTACGCCGTGAATTACAAGAGTGAGTTTGTTTCTTGTCTGGTGGCAGGCATTGACGACACAGAGATCCGAGAGATCTTACAATCACTTATAGAGGCAGATGCTATTGAGTCGCGACTTTTAGCTCCACCACTGCGCAAAAGAGCCGTTAAGACCGTAAACGATCCTGAATTGGCAATGGTAGTGGCCCTAGAGGCCTATTATAAGAATTTGCTGAATCGCAACTTGCATTTAAGCTACGGCAATGAGTAGAAAGGACCTGCAACATATCAGCCTAAAAAATGCCCCTTCTACAAAGAAGAACGGCGTAATGACCTATGATACTGCAGAGGATATTCCCGTGAAATCATCCTATGGTCCAGAAGATCTTAGTTCGGTAAAACACTTGGACTTTGCTGCTGGGATACCGCCCTATTTGCGCGGCCCCTACCCGACCATGTATGTACAGCGCCCATGGACCATACGGCAGTATGCTGGTTTTTCTACTGCGGAGGAAAGCAATGCCTTTTACCGCCGTAATCTCGCAGCTGGCCAAAAAGGGCTCTCTGTAGCCTTTGACCTCCCTACCCACCGCGGTTATGACAGTGATCACCAGCGGGTGGTTGGCGATGTGGGTAAAGCCGGGGTAGCGATAGATAGTGTAGAAGACATGAAGATCCTTTTCGATGGGATCCCCTTGGACAAAATGAGCGTTTCTATGACCATGAATGGAGCAGTTTTGCCCATTATGGCCTTTTATATCGTTGCCGCCCAAGAACAAGGTGTAGCCTTAGAGCAGCTCTCTGGAACCATACAGAACGACATTTTAAAGGAATTCATGGTGAGGAACACCTATATCTATCCACCAACTCCTTCTATGAAGATCATCTCTGACATCTTTGAGTTTACCTCTGCTAAGATGCCAAAATTCAACTCCATCAGTATTTCCGGTTACCATATGCAGGAAGCTGGAGCTACTTGTGATATCGAGCTGGCCTACACCCTTGCAGACGGCCTAGAATATATAAGAACTGGCATTGCGGCTGGGATGGATATAGACAGTTTTGCCCCTCGCCTCTCCTTTTTCTGGGCGGTTGGGATGAATCACTTCATGGAGATCGCTAAGATGCGTGCCGGACGTATGCTTTGGGCGAAGATCGTTTCTGAGTTCAAACCAAAGAATCCTAAATCACTAGCCTTACGCACCCATAGCCAAACCAGCGGTTGGAGTCTTACAGAACAAGATCCTTTTAACAATGTGGCTCGTACCTGCATAGAGGCAGCCGCGGCAGCCTTTGGCGGAACTCAATCTTTACACACCAACGCTTTGGACGAGGCTATCGCCTTGCCTACAGATTTCTCTGCGCGTATTGCCAGAAACACACAGATCTATCTGCAACAAGAAACAGGTATCACTAAAACAGTGGACCCATGGGCTGGGAGTTATTACGTAGAGCGTTTAACCAAAGATATTGCCGATAAAGCTTGGAGCTTGATCCAAGAAGTAGAAGAACTAGGTGGAATGACCAAGGCCATAGAAGCCGGAATACCTAAGCTTCGTATAGAAGAAGCTGCGGCGCGCAAACAAGCGCGAATAGACAGTGGCCAAGACGTGATCGTTGGGGTGAACAAATATCGCTTGGAGCAAGAAGATCCGTTACACATCTTAGATGTGGACAATCAGAAAGTACGTGCCGCTCAAATGGCTCGTTTACAGCAGATAAAGTCTACTCGTGATAATGAAGCAGTTTCCAACTGTTTAGATCGCATTACCGCTGCCGCGAACTCAGGTGAAGAAAATTTACTAGCTTTAGCTGTAGAAGCCGCAAAAGCGCGAGCTACGCTGGGTGAGATCAGCGATGCGCTGGAAGCTTCATTTGGACGTTATAAAGCACAGATCAGATCATTTAGCGGCGTGTATAGCAAAGAGATTAAAAAAGACCCAACTTTCGAGGAAGCCAGAACCATGGCAGACGAATTTGCAGCCCTAGAAGGCCGCAGACCGCGTATCATGATAGCAAAAATGGGACAAGACGGGCACGACCGCGGTGCAAAAGTTGTCGCTACCGGTTATGCGGACGTTGGCTTTGACGTAGACATAGGTCCATTATTTCAAACACCTGCAGAAGCCGCTAAGCAAGCAGTAGAGAACGATGTGCATATTCTAGGCGTTTCCTCATTGGCTGCTGGCCATAAGACCTTGGTGCCTCAAGTTATCGAAGAGCTTAAAAAATACGGGCGCGAAGATATAATGGTAATTGTTGGAGGAGTTATCCCCGTGCAGGACTATCAATTCTTGTTCGATGCTGGTGCTGTGGCCGTATACGGACCGGGAACACGCATTGCAGATGCCGCTATCGAAATGTTAGAGATCTTGATAGACTCTGTAAATTAGATCATGGATTACATTTTAAAATCTAAACGTCTTGGTTTTCGACCTTGGACGCAAGAAGACCTGCCGCTACTCAGACGATTGAATCAGGATCCGCAGATCATGGAGCACTTTCCAGGGGCTCTAGACGAAGAAGTAGTACAATTCTTTTACAAGCGTTTGCAAGACAGTTTCACTACTAAGGGCTATTGTTATTTTGTGGTTGATCTTTTGGAAACAGGCGAATGCATAGGAATGATAGGACTTATGGACCAAGACTACGAATCAGAATTCACTCCTAGTGTGGATATCGGTTGGCGAATTGTACCAGAACATTGGCGCAAAGGATTGGCCTCAGAAGGCGCAAAAGCTATGCTAGAACAAGCACAAGACCTTTTTAAGACAGAAGAGATCTACGCTTTCGCTACACGTGCAAATACCGGTTCCATCAAGGTCATGGAGCGAATCGGGATGTCGTTTGCCGGAAGCTTTGACCACCCCAAACTATTGGATTATCCAAACTTGAAAACATGTGTGGCCTACCGCTGGAAAGCACAGGAGTCGAAATAATTTTATTATGCATGCATAGCATTTAACAAGAAAAGCGTAAATTTGAACAAAAAAGCAACTCATGAATTATTCAGCTAAAATGATGCGCGATGATGCGCTCCAAGGAAAAGTTATCGTAGTGACCGGTGGTGGCTCCGGATTGGGAAAGTCCATGACCCGTTATTTCTTGGAGTTAGGCGCCAAGGTAGTGATCACTTCTAGAAACCAAGAAAAACTAGAAGCTGCCAAAGCAGAACTTGAAGCTGAGACCGGTGGACAAGTACTTCCGGTAGCCTGTGACGTCCGCGATTATGAGGCTGTAGAGAACGTCTTAGCCAAAACGGTTGAGGCTTTTGGAAGTCCCGATATATTGCTCAACAATGCTGCGGGGAACTTTATCTCGCCAACCGAGAGACTTTCTGCCAATGCCTTCGATACCATTATCGACATTGTTCTAAAAGGAACTAAGAACTGCACTTTAGCTTTCGGTAAACATTGGATCGCTCAAAAAGAGACCAATAAAACCGTATTAAATATCGTGACCACCTATGCTTGGACAGGCTCTGCCTATGTAGTACCGAGTGCTACGGCAAAAGCTGGCGTATTGGCCATGACTCGTTCCTTAGCAGTAGAATGGGCAAAATACGGGATCCGCTTTAACGCAATTGCCCCTGGGCCTTTTCCTACCAAAGGAGCTTGGGACCGTTTGTTGCCTGGAGAACTTAAAGAGAAGTTCGATCTGGCCAAGAAAGTACCGCTAAACCGCGTTGGAGATCACCAAGAACTGGCGAATCTCGCTGCCTATTTGGCCTCAGACTTTTCGCATTATCTCAATGGAGAGGTAATTACCATAGACGGAGGAGAATGGCTTAAAGGTGCTGGACAATTCAATCTTTTAGAGGAGATCCCTGAACAAATGTGGGATATGCTCGAAATGATGATCCGATCTAAAAAGAAGAAATAATACAATTAATGCAAACAAAATAGCGCCTTAGTTCTTTGCTGAACTAAGGCGCTTCTCATAAATTCAAATTGGAGTATAATCTCTCCGTTAGATGCATCATTAATTGCCTGCACTAAGTGAGTAACTGCCATCACCATTGAACGAAGTGATGGTAATAGTAACTGTCCACGTTCCAGGTTCTCCTGCTGAAGTTACACCTGAAAAACTGTCTGGCTCGCTTCCACCAACTAAACTGCGATTCAATACAATCTCATTCACAGCGTCTCTGACAACTAGATTAAAAGTTCCAGAAGCTGTAGAAGTAATGTCTGCGTTGTAATCTGCAGTAGCAAGCGAGTTTGACCAAGAGATGGTACGAACGGCATCGCCACCATCTCCCGTAAAGTCACCGCCAATGTCACCGTTAGGACCTTCATTTACGGTAATGTTTGCTGTTGGGTCGTCACTAGAACATGAAATAATGGAACTAGAAAATACCAACAGGAAAAATACCATTGCTAGGTTGAGTTTGTGTTTTATCATAAAAATCAAATTTGGTTAACTCTTAATAAACAACTCAGTTAGATAAAATCCTGAAAAAAAATTAACATGAGTTTGTAATAATAAAAAATATTACAGCTTAAGTACTATATTTTGAGCCTTTTAAATGTTCACTTCCTGTTAACAATTAGGCTTTCCAAAACGGGCGAATAATTGTATTTTTAAATTCTCAAAACGGAAACTACTTATGGGTAAAATAATCGCTGTGGCCAATCAGAAAGGGGGCGTCGGAAAGACGACCACCTCGGTTAATCTGGCCGCCTGTTTGGGCGTACTGGAGCAATCGGTATTGCTTATAGATGCCGACCCTCAGGCCAACAGCACTTCTGGCCTGGGTATAGACGTAGCTCAAGTCCAGCAAGGTACTTATCAGCTTTTGGAGCACACTGCCGGTGCCGACGAAGTTATTGTCAAAACGGATTCTCCAAATCTCGATCTGATCCCAGCACATATCGATCTTGTCGCCATAGAAATAGAACTTGTCGACAAAGAAGCTAGAGAATACATGCTCAAAAGAGCCATAGAGGATCTAAAATCGCGTTACGATTATATCATAATCGATTGCGCACCCTCGCTTGGGCTTTTAACCTTGAATGCACTAACCGCTGCCGATTCGGTCATTATTCCGATCCAGTGTGAGTATTTTGCCTTAGAGGGTCTGGGCAAGCTCCTGAATACCATTAAAAGCGTGCAGAAAATCCACAATGCAGACTTGGACATTGAAGGTTTGTTGTTAACCATGTACGATTCCCGCCTGCGCCTGAGCAATCAGGTGGTAGAAGAGGTGCGCAAGCACTTTGACCAAATGGTTTTTGAGACAATTATACAGCGCAATGTGCGTTTAAGTGAAGCGCCTAGCTACGGGGAAAGCATCATTAGTTACGACGCGGGTAGTAAAGGTGCCAATAATTACTTAAGTTTGGCTCAAGAACTTATTGAAAAAAATAACAATTAATGGCCAAGGCGACGAAAAAGCAGGCATTAGGGAGAGGGCTTTCAGCTTTGTTGAAGGATCCGGAGAACGATATCAATTCCGTTAGCGATAAGAATGCCGACAAGGTTGTTGGTAATATTGTTGAGCTGGAGCTAGACTTTATCGAAGTAAACCCTTTTCAGCCAAGAACCAGCTTTAACGAAGAGCAATTGCGAGAACTCGCAAGTTCTATCCGTGAATTGGGTGTGATTCAACCCATCACAGTGCGCAAACTGGCCTTTAACAAATACCAATTGGTTTCTGGGGAGCGCCGTTTTAGGGCTTCCAAGCTTTTAGGCCTAGAGACCATTCCGGCCTATATCCGCATTGCTAACGATCAGGAATCCTTAGAAATGGCCTTGGTTGAGAACATTCAGCGGCAAGATCTCGATCCGATAGAGATCGCGCTGTCTTACCAACGTCTAATTGAAGAGATAGACCTTACCCAAGAAGCGCTTTCAGATCGCGTGGGCAAAAAGCGTTCTACCATTGCCAATTATCTAAGGTTGCTCAAACTGGACCCTATTATCCAAACCGGAATGCGCGATGGCTTTATAAGCATGGGGCACGGTCGCGCCTTGATCAATATAGAAGAAACGGAAACACAGTTAGATATCTACGAAAAGATCATCGATAAGAATCTTTCGGTGCGCGCAACAGAAGCTTTAGTAAGAAGTTTTAAAGATCCTGAGGCGACACCTAGCAAAACTGTAAAAGCGATTCCGGCAGCCGCCAAAAAATACAACGCCAGTTTAGGAGCTTTCTTAAGTGCCAAGACCAGCATCAACATGAACGCTAAAGGCAAAGGAAAGCTTGTGATTCCGTTTGATTCTGAAGCGGATTTGGAACGTATTGCCAAACGTATTCAAGGTGAAGACTAAATTAGTACTGCTTTTTATTGTTCTTTTTACTGCGGAGCTTTGCTGGGCACAAGACGATGAGCTCGATGTGCGCGTTAAAGATACCGTTGCCGTAAATACGGCTACCCTACTCGACTACGATCCCTTGGCGCCTTCTAAGGCGGCCTTTTATTCGGCGGTACTACCTGGACTCGGGCAAGCCTACAACAAAAAATACTGGAAGATCCCGATCGTTTACGCCGGAATAGGTACTGGAATCTATTTTTGGATCCAGCAAGATCAAGAATACGATCGTTTTAGAAATGCCTTTAAACGTCGTTTAGCTGGTTTTACTGACGACGAATTCTACGGAGATGGAGAAACACCCTTGGTTTCGAATGACCGCTTAATCGACGCGCAACGTCAGGCACAAAAGAACAAAGACATCAGTCTTATCGTAGCAGTAGCCTTTTACCTTGTCAATATTGTAGATGCTAATGTAGATGCGCATCTGCGCCAATACAACATCAACGACGACCTTTCATTAACGCCTCAACTCCAGATAGACCCAGTATCTACCCAAGCTACTTATGGACTGAGTTTAAGGTTCAACTTCGGACAAGAATGAAAATAGCCCTACTCGGATACGGAAAAATGGGGCAAACCATAGCCCGTCTTGCCAAAGAAAATGGACACGAAATTGTAGTGGCCACCAACGACAGCAGTAGTATAAGCGATTTTAACGGAGCCGAAGTAGCCATAGATTTTTCTATCCCGACGGCGGCCTATAACAACATCAAATTCGCTTTGGATGCTGGCGTTCCAGTGATCTCGGGAACTACGGGTTGGTTAGAAGAATTACCGCGTATAGAATCCTATTGTCAAGAAAAGAAGGGCGCATTCTTATACGCCTCCAATTTTAGTGTAGGGGTGAATATTTTCTTTGCCATAAATAAGAAATTGGCGGAATTGATGGGGCAACAACCGCAGTACCAATCGCAGATCACAGAGATCCACCACACTCAAAAACTAGACAAACCCAGCGGAACAGCCATTACCCTTGCCGAGCAAGTACTAAAGTTTTCACAAAAGCAAGCCTGGGCGTTACAAAACAACAACCCTAACGACCTATGGATCGATTCCATACGAGAAGGAGACGTAAAAGGCACCCACCATGTACAGTACAAATCCGCAGTAGACACCCTGACCATTAGTCATGAGGCACACAGCAGAGACGGCTTTGCATTGGGAGCCATCTACGCCGCTCAATGGATCATCGGCAAACAGGGCGTGTTTAGCATGCAGGATGTATTAAACCTGAGTTAAAGCCCTATATTTGAACCAAATTATAAGTAAACTAGCAGTCTAAAAAGCAACGCATGACTTTCGAAGGTCTTTTACTATTCATTCTCGCCGTACAGATCATTCACTTTGCAGGAACCTGGAAACTTTATCAGAAAGCGGGTAGACAGGCCTGGGAAGCTGCCATTCCGGTATACAATGCTGTGATCTTAATGAAGATCATAAACCGTCCGTGGTGGTATACGATCTTGTTGTTTGTTCCGATAGTGAATCTAATAATGTTCCCGGTAATCTGGGTAGAGACCTTGCGCAGCTTTGGCAGAAATTCCAATACCGATACGCTCTTAGGAGTTGTGACCTTAGGATTCTATATCTACTATATCAATTACAGTGTAGATGTCACGCATATTCCAGATCGTTCGTTACAGCCTCGCACTGTTGCTGGAGAATGGATAAGCTCAATTTTATTTGCCGTTGTAGCAGCAACCTTGGTGCATACCTATTTTATGCAACCTTTTACCATTCCAACATCTTCCTTGGAAAAAACGCTTTTGGTGGGTGATTATCTCTTTGTGAGTAAGTTTCACTACGGAGCGCGTACGCCCATGACACCGATCTCTTTCCCTATGGTACACGATACGGTACCTTTGGTGAACAGCAAATCATACAGTCCGCAGCTAAAATCGCCATATCTACGTATGCCTGGCTTCCAAAAGATAGAGCGCAACGACATCGTGGTGTTCAACTGGCCGGTAGATACTGTAAACATTGTTAGCGCACCTAATGACGGCAGGTTCCACTACAAACCCATAGACAAGAAAACGAATTACGTAAAACGCTGTGTAGGCCTCCCTGGCGACTCGCTAGAAGTACGCAACGGATATGTCTTTGTGAACGGAGAGCAAAATGTATTGCCAGAGCGCGCGAAATTGCAATTTGGCTATGTGGTCTTTACCAAAGAGGCATTAACCGATAGTGATATTGAATACATTAGGAAGCGCTTTGACATTACGGATATAAATCCGGAATACCGTCAGCCAAATACCTATTATATGCAGATCACCGACGCGACCCTGGAGCAATTCAGGAACTTCGCCAAGGTATTACAAGTGGAGTCTTTGCGCAACTATGAGGAGGACGGGAAATGGTCCCGTGATATCTTCCCTTATGATCCGCGCTACCCGAACAACAACGTACATTTTGGACCCATCTATATTCCTAAAAAAGGTGCTACTGTTGCCATAACGCCAGAGAGCATTGGTTTTTACAAGCGCATTATAGAAGTGTACGAAGGCTATGAGATGGGGGTTAATCAAAGCATACGTGTGACCAAAGACGAAGTGCTACTCAACGAACGTCCTATCACAGAATACACTTTCTTGCAAGACTACTACTGGATGATGGGTGACAACCGAAACAACAGTGAAGATTCGCGGACTTGGGGTTATGTGCCCTTTAACCACGTGGTTGGTAAACCAGTTTTTGTATGGATGAGCATCGATGGGCAAGCCCGTGGTTTAGCCAATAAATTCCGATGGGAACGCTTTTTCACCACTGTGGGTGGTTCAGGACAGCCGGTCTCCTACTTTAAGATCTTCTTGGGGCTCTTGGCTGCTTGGTTCGTATTCAGTTTCTTTAGAAAACGACGTAAGCAAAAGGCCTAAACGCAGATGAAATCGGTATTGATCCATCCGGCCTATTTTGGGAATATCGCCTTATGGAGCGTGATCGTAAAGGCAGAATCCTTGCTATTAGAACGCTGTGACAACTATCAAAAACAAACCTATCGCAACCGCTTGTATATTGCCCACAGCAATGGCAAACTCGGTTTGAACATTCCGGTGAAGCACAGCAAAGATGGGGAGCGTCAAAAGACCGCCACAGTTTCTATTGAGAATAACTTCCACTGGCAGCGGGATCATTGGCGTAGCTTAGAGGCTGGATATCGCAGTTCGCCTTTCTTTGAATTTTATGAGGATGAGATAAAACCTTTCTTTGACCAAAAGCATCTGCGGCTCTTTGATTGTAACTTAGAAAGTATGAAGCTGGTCGCGGAGCTCTTAGGTCTGCCCTTTGCGTATTCGCTAACGGAAAGCTATGCTACAGCTCCGGATCCGTCCGAAATTAACGACCATCGAATCTTAGTGCGTTCTAAGAAAGTGCCAGAAATAGCAACTCCTCCCTACCATCAGGTACACCAAAACCAGCACGGGTATTTAAATAATTTGAGTGTTTTAGACCTACTATTCAACCTAGGCCCGGAAAGCGTAAGCTACTTAGAGAACTTTAAATTGTAATTAATCCCATCCCACAACACCTAGAATAGGTGCGTGATCGCCAAAAGGCCTGTCTAAGGTCTTAAAACTGTTGATCTTAAGCTCCTTGTCCGCAAAAATGTAATCGATCCGAATAGGATAAAAATCAAAAGTGAAGGTACTTCCCAATCCTGATCCTGCCTCGGCGTAGGCATCTTGATAAACTAAGGCAAATTTGCGGTACACATAGCTAAAGGCCGTGTTATTGAGATCTCCTCCCATTATAACCGGATAACCCGATTGCTGGCTGTGCGCTAAAACCTCAGCTGCCTGTTCTTGCTGCAGTTTAAAAGCTTCGCTTATGCGGCGTCTTATCAAATTTCCAGAACCTTCTTGTAAGTTGGCCACACTGGGTGATATTTTAAAGGACTGTAAGTGTATATTGTAGACCCTTACGGTGTCTTGGTGGGCTACGATATCTGCAAAAAGTGCATTATTTCCTGTCTTATTAAAGTCAAAAGCCCCTTTATTTATTATTGGATGTTTGGAGAATATGGCATGCCCCATCCGTTTAGCTCCTTTGAAATGGGTATAACGATGCTTGAACGATCTAAACAGGTCGCTTTCGAGTTTATAATACTCTTGTAGAAGCAGAACATCGGGCTGGTGATCATCGATAAGCTGTTGCATCTTTTTGATCACATCCGGATCTGGATTTTCTCGATAAGCTTCGAACAATTCCACGTTAAAGGAAAGTACCTTTAAAGATTTGGCTGTAGTGGTCTGCTCGCCCGAGCCCCAACCCCAAAAGGCATTGAAATGAAAATAGGCAACGATAAGTAGTAGCGATGAAACCCAAATTCGCTTTTTAAGTCGAAACAACCAATAGATCACAAAGGCCAAATTAACTGCCAATAGCGGAGAAACTAAGAGCGAGAGCGCGCTGAGCAGCGGAAAACTATCCGGAGCAATATAAGGGGTAATAAACGACAGTGTCAGCAAAATTGCTGCCACGACATTTAGCGCGTAAAGGATTCTATCGATCAGTTTCAATGATCGCGGATTTTTTTTAATTCGAGTCATTCCCCGCTTTAAACAAGAAGTCCTTTTCGGCCTTGCTCAAGGAGTCGTAACCACTCTTACCGATCTTGTCCAAAATGGCATCGATCTTTTTTTGTTGCTCGTCTTTAGATTCTTTGGCCTTGACACTACTTTGCCGCGGACCTTGTGGATTGCGGTGCACTTTTTTAAAAGGCCGCTTTTTACGCGGGCTAAAATAGCTCACCAAGCTATCCATTAAACGTTCAAAACCAGCTCCTATATTATTGCCTTTGGCCAATTGTTTGGCATAAGTATAACCAAAGATGGCACCACCCATGTGCGCCATTAAGCCCCCAGCATTATCTGAAGCGGGCAAAGCAATTAAATCTTTCAAAACAAAGAATGCAGCAATCTGCCAAAGTTTTATGTTAAACATAAAAACGCGCATTTCTGCATTTGGCGTATATGTGGCTATAAAAACCATTATGGCAAAAACTGCCGCAGAGGCTCCTTGTAAGTTACCAACAGTAAAATCGTTAAAGGCCGGGAACAAATTAAAGGCCAGTATGGTAAGGGCTCCTCCCGCCACTCCTCCGAGTAAATAAAGGGTCAATAAGGTCCTTTCTTTAAAGAGATTGAGCACTATGTTCCCAAACCAATACAAGATCAGCATGTTCCAGAAAATATGCCAAAAACCACTGTGCAAAAAGGCATAGCTAAAGAAGGTCCATGGTTTATAGAGAAAATCCCAAGTCTGTAAAGGAAGTACGAACCAAGACTTCAGATCGGCCTCATTCAGCCTAAAAATAAAGGCGCCTAAATAGAAGACAAAAAAGACTATGGCATTGATCACTATAAGTTTGATCAATACACTAGACATTCTGTATTTCTGTAAAAGGTCTTGCGCCATGCTATTGGGGATTAAATCTGGATTTTCGCCAACTCCAAGCCATAATAAAACCAAACAGGGCTCCGCCTACGTGCGCCCAATGGGCTATTCCGGGTAGGTTGTCCGTTAGGTTCATCACTGTATAACCTATCAAGATCAAGGGTACAAAGTATTTGGCTTTAATAGGCACGGGGAAGAATATCATCATCAATTGTGCATTTGGGTAATAGACCGCAAAGGCCGTCATTATACCATAAACTGCACCAGAGGCTCCCACAGCCGGCACAAAGTATCCTTCAAAATTAACTTGAGGATAGTTCACAAATATCTGACCTTGGGCTATGGCCTGATCTATCACATCTCTGCCAATACCGGCCTGCATCAGTTCGTTGATGTCCAATTGCAGATCGATATAATTGGCTATGGTGTGGATCAGCGCTGCGCCCAATCCGGCAGAGAAATAAAAGAACAAAAAGCGCTTAGACCCCCATTGACGTTCTAAAGGCGTACCGAACATCCAGAGTCCCAACATGTTAAAGGCTATGTGCGACACGCCACCGTGCATGAACATATGGGTGACCGGCTGCCAGAATTTGAACGATGGATTCTCGTAATAGTAGAGCGAAAACAGCTGATACATCGTATCTGGCATAGTCATAGTACCCACAAACACTATGACGTTTATGATCAAAAGAACCTTTACTGTTTCTGAGATGGAATACACTAGAACTTATTATCTATTTCGGTGTTCGTAATTATTTTAAAGGTCGGCTTTCCAAAAGGACTCAAATTAGACTCCTTGCAGGCAAACAACTGATTGATCATGTGCTGCTGCTCATCTTTGCTGAGTTTAGCTCCTGTTTTTACACTTAAGCTTTTCGCCATGGACTTGGCAAGAACGTCATTGGCACTAAAGCTCATGCCCGGCACATCCGTGCTGAGATCTGCCAATAGATTTTCTATGATCTGTCCGACTTGTTCAGGCTTTACCGCTGTCGGTATGGCACTTAAGGTTACTTGCTCCTCTGCAGAAAAACTAAACCCTAAATGATCCAAACCGTCTTTTACTTCCTCCAATAAAGCCTTTTGCTTGCTGTCTAAGTCTAAACTTATGGGAAACAACAGGGCTTGACTGTTGGCGGCATCGGCAGTCATTCTTTTCAGGTAATCTTCATAAAGCACGCGTTGATGCGCTCTTTGCTGATGCACTAAAAGCATACCTCCCTTGGTAGGGCTAGCTAAATACTTTCCAAACAATTGCATACTTGGCAACTGCGCTTCGTTTTCTGCATCTTCGAAAAATCGACCACTGACCTCTTGACTCTCTAAGGTGATCTCATCCAGAGCAGTTTCTCCAAATTCTTTATTGTCGACCTGAGTATAAAGCGCCTCCCAAGACGGCTGATGCTCTTGCAAGCGTTGGTAATTGGAACGTCCACTGTTAGACTTCTCTTTGAACGGATTAAAGCTCGGATCTACGGCAATGCTAGGCATTTTAGGCGCAGCCTGCTTCATCTCATAAGGCGTATCCAAAGAATCATCTCGGTTAAAATCTAAGACCGGCGCCACATTGAACTGCCCCAAACTGTGTTTTACCGCGGCTTGTAGCATGGCATAAATGGTGTGGTCGTCGTCGAATTTGATCTCTGTTTTGGTTGGATGGATATTGATATCTATGCTGTCTGTTGGCACTTTTAAGAACAAGAAATATCCGGGCACCGTTTTATCCTTTAGCAGTCCGTCAAAGGCTGCGGTAACTGCGTGATGCAAATAGGACGATTTAATGAATCGATCGTTTACAAAGAAGAACTGATCTCCTCGCGATTTTTTAGCAAACTCAGGCTTGATCACAAAACCGCTTACGGAAACCACCTCTGTTTCTTCTGTTACAGGCACTAGACGTTCTTTGGTTTTTGGGCCGAATATTCCTGTAATGCGCTGTTTTAAATTAGCTTGAGGCAACGAGAACAGCAGCGAATCATTGGAATGTAAACTAAAGGCCAGATCGGGATGAGCTAAGGCCACGCGGTGAAATTCGTCTATGATGTGTCGCAATTCTACAGGATTGCTCTTTAAAAAGTTGCGACGCGCCGGAATATTAAAAAACAGATTCTTTACAGAGATCACTGTTCCTACCGGGGTGACACATTCTGAAACTTCAGAGATCTCACTACCTGCTATCTTCACCTCGGTTCCAACTTCCGCATCTGCCATGCGTGTTTTTAGACTCACCTGAGCCACCGCAGCGATAGACGCTAATGCTTCCCCTCTGAATCCTTTGGTGTGAAGTTTAAAAAGATCTTCAGCCTGGTGGATCTTAGAGGTTGCATGCCTCTCAAAACAGGCTTGGGCGTCTTCTGCGGACATGCCCGAACCGTTATCTATAAGTTGAATTAAAGTCTTCCCGGAATCTTTGACTACCAATTGTAGCTCTGTTGCTCCTGCATCTACAGCATTCTCTAGCAACTCCTTCACAACAGAAGCAGGTCTTTGAACCACCTCTCCTGCAGCGATCTGGTTGGCCACATGTTCAGGTAAACGCGTTATTGTAACTGCCATTTATCGAGTTGTCGTAAAGATGGATAGATCAAAATCAATGAGAAATAAGAACAAGATGATCAGCACCGCAACGATGATCAGCACACGGCGATTCACTTCTTGACTCGGATTGCCTTTGTAATCGGCCCAGGCGTGTTTGAACTTGTTCTTAAGTCCACGAGCCGGCGAAGATGCTGTGCGATATTCATCAAAACGATTGCCCATCTCAAATGGACGCTTACCCCCGTTCTTATAGTATCGAGGTTCGTAGTCGTACCGTTTGTTCTTACGTGTTTTGAATATTCCCATTGTACTCAACCAAATTTACTAAAATAGCTGCGTTTGTTAAAGTAGCTTTTCTCCTTTAACAAAACAAAAACAATGCCAGAGCAAATAAGGCTTGATCTAGAATTTACTTTCTTTTCTGAGTTGCGCCATTTCTATGGCCGCAATAGCAGCTTCTGTACCTTTGTTACCGTGCTTACCACCCGAACGATCTATGGCTTGTTGCATGTTGTTATCGGTAAGTACACAGAAAATTACAGGAATGCCTCCAGCTGCGTTGAGTTGCGCAATTCCATTGGTCACGCCTTGACAAACAAAGTCAAAATGCTTGGTCTCTCCTTGGATGACACTTCCAATCACGATAACAGCATCCAACATATCGTAGGATTCACGCATGCGTTGTGCTCCGTAGATCAGCTCATAGCTTCCCGGTACGTTCCAGCGCACAATATTATCGTTAATAGCTCCGCAGTCTTTAAGGGCATCAAAAGCACCTTGAAAGAGCCCTTCGGTAATTTCACTGTTCCACTTAGAAACCACCAAGCCAAATCTAAAATCCTTGGCGTTTGGTACCTCGGCCTTATTGTATGCCGATAAGTTGTTTCCTGCGGTTGCCATAATTACTGCATCACCTCGGCCTGTCCTAAGAAGATATCGGCCTCTTGTACGAAAGTTGATTCTGGGAAACGCTCTTTGATCTGACTTAGTAAAGATACAGCCTCGCTGTAGTTACCGGCCTCAATAGCGCTCTTACCAGCTTTCAATAAGTATTTTGGTGTAGTGTAGTCGTTGGTGTTCAAATTGGCTGCCTGTTTGTAGTAATCCATGGCATCGCCAAACTCACCCAAAGCAGCAAAAGCATCTCCAATTCCTCCCTTAGCCTGTGGCGCAAGGATCTCGTCGGTGGCTTTAAAACCGTCTAGGCTTTCAATGGCTTTCTGGTACTGACCAGTTTGCAGATAAGCAATACCAGCGTAGTACTTAGCAAGGTTACCAGCATCGGTTCCGCCGTACTTAGCAATGATCTCTTCAAAACCGTATTGTCCGTTTCCGCCTTTAAGGGCCAAATTGAACAAGGAATCATTCTCTACAGCGGTCATGGCCTGCTCCCAGTAGTTCTGAGCCTGGAACATCTCATTCATGGCTTTGGCCTCCTTAGGCTCCTGAATGTATGTTTGATAAGCCAAGTAACCCAAAATGGCCAAGGCAACAAGGCCGATCACACCAAAAATATACTTCTGGTTATTGGCTACCCATTGCTCGGCTTTGTTAGCGCCTTCGTCTAAGGTGTTGAATACCTCTGCCGTTGCACTTCCTTCTTCTATCTTGGTTTGCTGTTCAACCTTTGTTTTAGGTCTCCCTCCGCGTTTTTTATACGTTGCCATACTGCTGATTTATTGCGGGGCAAAAATATAATTTTTATTAGAATTTGAAAGACAATTTATTCGTTAATTTTCAATAATTTGCAGGCTGTTTTTCGCTGCGGATTGTAGCAGCGACAGCCCATGGCAACACCGCTTCACCGAAGTACCTAGCATGATTTTAACCGACTTGTCCTTAGTGAATTACAAGAATTTTGAGAGCCAAAGTTTTAGCTTTGACCACAAGATCAATTGCATGGTGGGCAATAACGGCGTAGGTAAAACCACTGTTTTAGATGCCGTATATCATTTAGCTTATGGCAAAAGCTATTTCAATCCCATTAGTAGTCAGAGTATCAGACACGGGGCCGATTTTTTTGTGATCGATGGGAATTTCACCCATAATGAGCAACCCCAGCGGATACTCATCAGCAATAAAAAAGGGCAGAAAAAGGTCATCAAAAGAAACGGTAAAGCCTATGAGCGCTTTTCGGACCATATTGGGCTAATTCCGGTAGTGATCATCTCGCCCGCAGACCGCGATCTGATAACAGAGGGCAGCGATGTCCGTAGAAAGTTCATGGACGGCGTACTTTCGCTTAACGACCCGGCCTATCTGCAAAACCTATTGGATTACAACAAAGTCTTATCGCAGCGAAATTCCCTGCTGAAGTATTTTGCGCTCAACAACACCTATAACGAAGACACTTTAGGGGTTTACAACGAGCAGTTAGACCAACTCGGTACACCTTTACACAAGAGGCGCGAGGAATTCATAGCACAGTTCACACCTATTTTCAACACGCGCTACCAAGAGATCAGTGGCGGGCACGAAGCCGTGAGTCTCAATTACAAAAGCCAGCTTCAAGAGATGCCCCTTATGGAGCTTTTTGCCCAAAACCTGAACAAAGACAAGGCGCTGCAATACACCAGTCAAGGTATTCATAAAGACGACCTGAATTTTCAAATAGACGGTCACCCGATCAAGAAATTTGGCTCTCAAGGCCAGCAGAAATCATTCTTGATCGCACTAAAGCTGGCCCAATTCGACTTTGTAAAGGACAAGGCCGAGCAAAACCCTATTTTGTTACTAGACGATATCTTTGACAAACTCGATGAGTCTCGGGTTGCCCAACTCTTGCAGTTGGTCAAGGAGGACAATTTTGGGCAGATCTTTATTAGCGACACACATGCCCAGCGCACAGAAGCTGTTATTAGCAGTATTCACCAATCTTATAAAATGATCGCCTTATGAAGCAGCTATTAGCAGTTTTTACCCTAGTCATACTGAGCAGTTGCCAGGCTGAATTCGATGGAGACCTGAGCCCACTGCAAGGCTATTGGCAGATCGAAGAGGTAACTGCAAACGGACAGCTTATCAAGGCGTATCAGACCAATTTGGTGGTCGACTATTTTGAATTGCAAAACGATACAGCGGGTCTTAGAAAGAAATTGGCGCCAAAACTAGACGGCACCTATGCCAGCACCAAGAACAGCGAGCGTTTTGTACTTATAGACTCCGCAAAAACCTACTATTTGCAATACAGTACACCTTATGCGAAGTGGCAAGAAAAAATCATTAGCATCACGCCAGAACAACTTATCTTAGAAGATACTGCGGGAACCCGATACCAATACAAGCCGCACCAAGCCAACAACATTCTTATCAACTACTAAATGAACAAGCGCAACAGGGAACATATCAGTCTAGGCGATGCCTTGAAAGAGTTCTTGGGACAAGGAAAACTCAAGCGCGGTATGGACCAGATCAATGTACGCGACTGTTGGAACAAAATGATGGGGCCAGCCATTGCGGGCTACACCCAAGATATTCGGTTAGAATCTGGCACACTCTACATACGCCTGAGTTCTTCAGTACTTCGTGAAGAACTGAGTTATGGAAAACAAAAAATCATTTCCATGCTCAATGAAGAATTGGGCACAGAAATGATCAAGAAATTAGTTTTGCGCTAAGCGCCGGTCTATTTAGAACTGCTCTCTACCAGCAAAGTGGAAGTTCCCTTCGATAGCAGCATTCTCGTCGCTATCGCTACCGTGTACAGCGTTCTCTCCAATAGAAGCAGCATACAACTTACGGATTGTTCCTTCTGCAGCTTCCTCCGGATTAGTAGCACCAATTAGTGTTCTAAAGTCGGCAACAGCGTTCTCTTTTTCTAAGATCGCAGCAACAATAGGACCGCGCGTCATATATTCTACCAACTCTCCAAAGAACGGACGCTCTTTGTGGATAGCGTAAAATGCTTTGGCATCGTCTGCAGTCATTTGCGTAAGCTTCATGGCTACAATTCTAAAACCAGCAGCAGTGATTTTTTCTAAGATGGCTCCGATATGTCCTTTTTCTACGGCATCGGGCTTTAACATTGTAAATGTTCTGTCTGTTCTCATGTCAGGTGTAAAAAATTTGTGCAAAAGTAGCCCTTTTAAGGCAGACTACAAGCGCTTAACGATTCTTTAACCGCAAATAAACAATCCCTTAGAGCCGTAAACTATTCCGAATACTGCTGCGTAAAGCTTTCTATGAGTACATTGTCGCGTCCTCGGATCTCAAAAACTATTGTTTTAGAAGCTTGGTGCACCTTGATCACTCCAAAATTAATGGCCTTTGTGCCTTCGCCCCAGCGATACTCATTAGGCTCCAAAGGCGATCCCGGAAAGGTATGTGTCAAGCCACTGGAGGTGAAATCGAGCAGCGGATATCCCAGACCGGCATTATCGTCCTTAGACATTTCTGCATGATGACGATCTCCGGAGAGTAGAATGATATTCTTGGATTTAGCTCCTTGTAAGACCTCATACATCTTTTGGTGCTCTGCCGGAAAATTACCCCATTTCTCCCAGCCGTGATCGGCATTGTTCAAGAATTGCACACTGCTAACAATAAAGGTAAAATCGTGTGCGGTATCCTGAAGTTGGTTTTCTAGCCAAACCCATTGTAGCGGCCCCAAGAACCAACCATCATGGTCTGCCGGCCAAGGCGTATAGCGTTTGTCAGGATCATCACTTTTTAAAAGCGGATCACGATAATAACGAGTATCTAACATTATGAATTTAACCGACCCCTGCTCTGTTTGGTACACATAAGTATGAAAAACTCCGGGTTGATCGCGCAAACTGTCGGTTTTGGGCAGTTCGAGAAAATCCCAAAAGAGTTCGCTCGCTTTGATCTTCATCGGGTATTGTGCGCCGGCATCGTTCTCACCGTAATCGTGGTCGTCCCAAGTACCTATAACCTTTGTTTGCTGTCTTAATTTGGCGTATCCGGGCTGCTTGAATTGTTTCTCGTAATCTGCACGCATTTTAGAACTGTCTCGGGTGTCGCTATAAATATTATCGCCTCCCCAAACGAACAAGGCCGGTTTGTGACTTATTATGGGATCCCATAGCGGTTGTTCTCGCTCTTGGTCATTACAACTGGCAAAAACAAAGGTTAGGGTGTCATTGATTGCTGCGGATGGATTTTGATCTGAACTTTGCTCTTTGGCATTCTTGCAGCTAACAAGAACCATAATCCCTAGGGCAAAAACTAAAAATTGACGCATCATGATGGTTGAATTTATTGTGATAAAGTTAACCAATATTGCCCGTAACTCCTCCTTAGCTCTCGTTATTAAATTGTATCTTCGCGCCTGATGAATACTGCCGAAATTACTGAGTTAAAAGCACTCTTAAGCGAGCCCAAGCGGATCGTGGTCATTGGACATAAAAATCCGGATGGAGACGCCATAGGATCTACCTTAGGCCTCAGCACCTATTTGAAAAAACTCGGTCATAACGTACGCGTTATAGTGCCGAACGATTACCCAAAGTTTTTAAAGTGGATGCCCGGAAATGAGGACATCCTCAAGTTCGAGACGCATAGCGACAACTGCGGAACCTTGCTAAAAAAAGCACATTTGGTCTTCACGCTTGATTTTAATGCACTGCATCGATTAGGACCAGAGATGGAAGCAGTACTCGACAAATTGGATTGCCCGTTTGTCATGATAGATCACCATCAGCAACCGGACGATTATGCGCGCTTTACTTACAGTGATGCCAGTATGGGGTCCACTTCGGAAATGGTCTACCATTTTATGAAGATGATGGGTCATTTGCAGCTCTTGGATGCACAAATAGCAACCAATCTTTATGTGGGCATAATGACAGACTCAGGCTCGTTTCGATTTCCAGCAACAACGAGCACGACCCACCGCGTGGTGGCAGACCTGATAGACCACGGCGCACAGAATTCTGATATCCACAGAGCGGTTTACGACAATAACAGCGAGAATCGCATGCAACTCTTGGGCAAAGCTTTGAACAATCTACGCGTCCTACCAGAACAACGTACAGCATACATTAGCCTAAGCCAACAAGAATTAGATGCCTGCGATTTTAAAAAAGGAGATACCGAAGGTTTTGTCAATTACGCACTATCTATAGAGAATGTTGTACTAGCAGCGATATTTATTGAAAGTGAAAAAGATGAGATCATTAAGATATCGCTGAGAAGTAAGGGTGATTTCTCTGTCAATGAAGTGGCACGCGAACACTTTGAAGGTGGCGGACACATCAATGCTGCCGGCGGAAAATCAACTCGAAATATGGCCGATACCATAACGTATTTTATTAGTATCTTGCCCTCCTACCAAAATGCCCTTTTAAATGCCTAAGCCCCTAGTTTTTCTGTTTGTATTACTACTGATGGGATCTTGTGCTCAACCCGAAGCGCGTAGACCGGTAAGCCAGAACTCTGGCAGCTTTGTAAACGCCTCCGTAAGTCGAAATCAAGAGCTGGTGGCTCAACAAGAGGCCGCAATAAAAGCGGTGATCGCCAAAGACACCACCGCAACCTTTACAGCTTCTGAAAACGGCTTTTGGTATACCAAGACCGTTGTAGATTCTACCGCGACCTATTTACCGCAGTTTGGAGACCAACTCACTTTTGACTACCAAATAGAAGATATTTACGGCAATGTTATCTATCCGAAGCAACAAATAAGCCCAAGAACTTACGCCATGGACCAACAGGAATTGATAAGTGGGCTGCGTCAAGGCTTAAAATTGATGCATCAGGGCGAATCAATGATATTATTCTTACCCTCATACACCGCCTTTGGCTACTATGGGGACGACAACAAAATAGGGATCAATTATCCGCTAAAGGTCAAAGTAGACCTCTTGAGCATCGATCCTCAAAATAAAAATGAATCCAATAATTAAAAGATAGAAATGAAGAAAATCACTCTATTACTAGTATTTGCAGGACTCTTTGCAGCTTCTTGTCAAAATCCAAAATACCCGGACTTGGCAGATGGTGTCTATGCAGAGTTCGTGACCAATAAAGGTACTTTTGTCGCCAAGCTTTTCCACGAGCAGGCTCCGGTTACTGTGTCTAACTTTGTAACCTTGGCCAGTGGCAAAAGTGAGATGGCAGATTCAACCTACATGGGCAAACCATACTACAACGGTCTTATCTTTCACCGTGTCATCAATGATTTTATGATCCAAGGTGGATGCCCCTTGGGCAACGGAATGGGTAGCCCAGGCTATGCCTTTCCAGATGAGTTTGTTCAAGGCTTGGTTCACGACAAAAAGGGAATCCTCTCTATGGCCAACAGCGGACCAAACACCAACGGAAGTCAGTTCTTTATAACCTTAAAAGAAACGCCGCACTTAGACTATAAGCACGCTGTTTTTGGAGAGATCGTTATTGGACAAGACATTGTTGACAGTATTGGAGCTGTAGAGACCAGCAAGCCTGGAGATAAACCTGTAGAAGACGTAGTGATGCAAGAAGTGAACATACTCACCAAAGGCGATATCGTTGTTCCTACACTGAAAGAGGCTTTGACTATTAAGGCAGAGAAGGCCGCAGCAAGAGCAGAAGAGATCAAGAACACGGCTGCTGAATACAAGGCCAAGAACGAGGCCATTCTTGCAGATGCAGAAGAATTACCTTCTGGCCTGCGTCGTGCTTATGTGACCAAAGGAGAGGGTGAAACACCGGCAGAAGGACAGATCGTACTTTTGGAATACGAAGGTTACTACACAGACGGACTACTTTTTGATACTTCGGATCCTGATCTGGCAGAGAAATTTGATGTAATGAACTTGGCGCGTAAAGAAGCCGGACGTTACGGTGCATTGGAGATTCCATTCTCTGCGGACGCACGTATGATCCCTGGTTTTAAAGAAGCTATGCTAAGCATGCAAGTTGGAGATGAGATCATGGTTTACTTGCCGTCTCACCTCGGCTACGGAGAACAAGGTTCTAGAGCTATTCCGCCGAATACCGACCTAATCTTTAGAATGAAGATGACTGGAATCAAGCAGTAATTGTCACTGCTATAAAATTAAAAAGCCCCGAGATCGGGGCTTTTTTTATGCTTCTTTAGGAATTCGTTTCAGCGTTTCCTGTACGTACTTCCAATACTTTTTAACCGATGAGATACTGGCCCGCTCATCGGGAGAATGCGCTCCTTTTATTGTTGGTCCAAAGGAGATCATGTCCATGCCTGGATAGTTCTGCCCAAGTATTCCGCATTCAAGACCTGCGTGACAAGCAGCTACATTAGGCTTTTGGTCAAACAATTCTGTATACAGGCCTTCCATAACATTGAGAATTGGACTATCCATATTTGGCGCCCAACCCGGATAGTCTCCAGAGAGAGCAACTTCAAATCCCGCATTCTCAAAATTGGCACGTAAGGCGTTGGCCAGATCGGCCTTAGAAGACTCCACGGAAGAGCGGGTCAAACAGCCCACATGGATCTTTCCGTCGCCCACCAATACGCGTGCAATATTATTCGATGTCTCTACCAGATCTGCAATAGCAGGACTCATTCTATAAACACCGTTGTGTGCACTATACAAAGCATTTATGAGTTGCTGCTGCCCCTTATTTTCCATAACAGTGGTAGGAGCCTGAACAGCTTCCATACTGATGTTCAATTCTGGTTCTAACAATCTGAATTCATTATTTATGGCCTCTTTCTCTGCCTCGAAAATTCCCTTGACCTTATCTATGTCTTCGGATTTTAAAGCGACTATAGCACTGCTTTCTCTAGGAATAGCGTTTCTAAGACTTCCGCCATCTATACTTCCTACGCTAACTGAATCACCCATAACATATAGCAAGCGATTCATCAGCTTATTGGCATTTCCTAAACCTTTGTGAATGTCCATGCCACTATGACCACCTTGTAAACCAGTAACACTTAGGCGGAATCCGGCAAAACTTGCGTCTGTATTCTCGGTCTTATAAGTTCGGGTGGCGGTAATATCTACCCCTCCGGCGCAGCCAACGCCTATCTCGTCATCTTCTTCGGTATCGAGATTGAGCAAGATCTTACCTTCTAGCAATCCTCCTTTTAAGCCCATGGCCCCAGTCATACCCGTTTCTTCGTCTATGGTAAACAGCCCTTCGATTGCCGGATGCGCAATATCATCCGCAGCTAAAACAGCCATAATAGTGGCAACTCCTAAGCCGTTATCGGCACCTAAGGTCGTACCCTTGGCACGGACCCAATCCCCATCGACATACATTTCAATCCCTTGGGTGTCGAAATCGAAGTTGGTGTCATTGTTCTTTTGATGCACCATATCTAAATGCGACTGCATAACTATAGGTGTGCGATCTTCCATTCCAGGACTAGCTGGTTTGCGAATGATCACATTTCCTACCTCATCCTCTAAGGTCTCCAGGCCCAATCGCTGCCCAAAATCTTTCATAAAAGCGATAACGCGTTCTTCTTTCTTAGAGGCGCGTGGCACAGCGTTCAAGTCTGCGAAATGATTCCAAATTGCTTGGGGTTCGAGTTGTCTTATGGTCTCGTTCATCTTGAAAGTTTTAACAAATTTAGCGGTTTTCAAGCCGTCCGGGAAATTAAAAAACAAAGAATTGTTTGTATGTTTGAACAATGCGATTCAAGATCAAACTCGGCCTGGCAATTCTGCTTGTTGTTCAAATATTTGGGCTGCGTTTACTGCGATACTTTCCAGATTTTGTAGAACAGTATTACAGTTTAGGGATCTACCCCTTTTTCTCAAAACTGAGTCGATACATCTTCGGATGGATTCCATTCTCTGTAGGAGATTTTATTTACCTAGGCCTTATCATCTATGCCTGCCGCTGGCTGTACTTGAATATTAGACGCCTAAAGACAGGGCCTTGGGGTTTCTTTCTGGATATAGCAGCGACCTTATCTCTTGCCTATCTGCTATTTAACCTAGTTTGGGGAATTAACTATTACCGCAATCCGCTCTATAAAACCCTGGAACTGGAGAAATCATATACCAATGAGCAGCTCTTAGACCTTACCGAGCGCTTGATAGCGAGGTCCAATGAATTGCATCGCCAACTGGGCTATGCAGATACTATTAAGATAGACCTTCCCTATTCACAGCGAGAGATCTTTAAACGCTCTTTAGCGGGTTATGAGGAATTGGCGAAAAAACATCCTATGTTCAATTACAAACCGCGCTCGGTAAAAAAGTCGGGCTTGAGTTTGGGATTGACCTACATGGGGTACAGCGGTTATTACAATCCGTTTACCGGAGAGGCGCAGGTGAATCGCCTGATAAAATCCTATAAATTTCCGGTGGTGGCTTGTCATGAAGAGGCGCATCAGATGGGTTATGCTGCGGAGAACGAAGCCAATTTTATCGCAGCTTTGGCAACTATACATAATCCGGATACCTATATTCAATACACCGGATATATTTTTATGTTGCGCTACTGCGTCAATGAGATCGCACGAAGAGATGAGGCTGCATATCGAGAAGTCTTGACCACAATAAATCCCGGAATACTCAAGAGCTACAAAGAGATGCGTGACTTTTGGGAGAGTTATAACAACCCGTTCGAAGACCTGTCCAAAGCCTTCTGGGACAATTTCTTAAAGGCCAACAACCAAGAAAAAGGCATTATGAGTTACAGTTATATGGTGGCTCTGGCGGTAAACTATTTTGAAAAGAATCCGCTCTGATAGGCCTTTAACACGCTGTTAAAGATTTGTTATAGAGTCCGACTTGGCCGGCAACCCTTAGTATCTTTAAACAGAAAACCAACCATTTTAGATTAAACGTGAAAATCCTCGATGGCATTAGCATCGCAGTGCAGCAATTTTTGGCCAAGATCCACAAAGGCCGCTCTACTTACGTTTATCGAAAATTCAAATCAAACATGTATGAAGTATAAAGTACTCCTCCTTTTGGGACTGCTGCTGTGCGGACCCTTAGCAGCGCAGGAATATTTTCCTGACAACGACAGTGTGAAAGAGCAGAACACCAACTACACTGCGTTTACAGGAGCCACTATCTATGTGACTCCAACCAAAAAATTAGACAATGCCACTTTGGTCATCAGAGATGGAAAAGTTGTGGCTGTTGGCACCAATGTTCGAATTCCACAGAATTCTATTATGGTAGATGCCAGCGGGACTACCATCTATCCGTCATTTATTGATCCTTACTCTGAATTCGGTGTAAAAAAGGCGCAACGCGCTCAAGGTGGCGGTCGTTCTCCGCAGTACAGTCCAACTAGAGCGGGCTATTATTGGAACGACCATATAATGCCAGAGTACAATGCCATTGCAGACTTTAAATTCGACGACAAAACTGCTGCCACCATGCGCAAAGCAGGATTTGGAGTTGTCAATGCACACCGCAACGATGGGATAGCACAAGGTTCTGGAGTCTTGGTAGCCTTGAATAGCAAGGGCGACGATGCAGATCGTGTAATGAACACCGCTTCTGGACAGTTCTTTTCCTTTAGCAAAAGTGTTGCATCAAGACAGTCCTACCCTACTTCACTTATGGGTGCTATGGCCCTGCTACGACAAATGTATCACGATATGCGTTGGTACGAAGCCGGTAATAGCAATACGACAGATCGATCTTTAGAGGCCTTAATTGCCAATAAGGGAATGACTGCCATATTTGATGCAGGAGACAAAGGCAACGATCTAAGAGCCGATAAGATCGGAGATCAGTTTGGCATTCAATATGTTATTGTTGGTGGTGGCGATGAGTACGAAGCTATAGCCGATATCAAGGCGACCAATGCCACCTATATCTTGCCGATCAATTTTCCAGACGCTTACGATGTGTCTAACCCTTATCAGGCCGATTATGTGACTTTGGCAGACATGCGTGCCTGGAATCAGGCGCCGAGCAATCCAAAGGTAATGGCAGAAAACGGCGTGCCCTTTGCCTTTACGACCCACGATCTAAAATCTGCAGCAGACTTTAAGGGTAAGCTGATGAAGGCCATTAAATACGGTTTGGATAAGACCAAGGCTCTAGAAGCCTTAACCACGGTTCCTGCTCGTATTTTAGGGATGAGCGAAACCTTGGGTAATTTGAACCCGGGTTCGCAAGCCAACTTCCTTATCACTTCGGGCGACATCTTTGAAAACAGCACAACGCTATACGAGAATTGGGTTCAAGGAACCAAGAACGTTGTTAACGATCGCAACAAAAAAGACATAAGAGGAACCTATACGCTCAATGCAGGTGGTAAGTCTTATGAGATGATCTTATCTGGAGATGCCGGAAAGCCAAAAATTGAAGTAAAGCAAGGAGAGACCAAATTCCCGGCCAAGCTTTCTTATGATGACGGTTGGGTGATCCTTTCTATGACCGACGAAGCCAACAACGACATCTATCGAATGACAGCTGCGGTGGTGCGTTCCTCGGATAACATAAGAGGGCGACTGGTCTTGCCAAACGGTAGAGAAACCAGTTTTAACGCAAACAAAACTGCCGGCCCAGAGGAAGCAGAAAAGCAAGCCGAAGGCGATGATGGCGAAGCACCAACAGTTGTTGGAATTACCTATCCGAATATTGGTTACGGATACAAATCGGTTCCGCAGTCACAGAATATCTTATTTAAAAATGCAACGGTTTGGACGGGTGAAGCAGAAGGAATACTCATGAATACAGATGTTTTGGTTCGCGACGGGAAGATCGCCGCGATTGGCCAGAACCTCAACGCTAGAGGTGCCCGAGTGGTAGACGCTACCGGAAAACATCTTACGGCGGGTATCATAGATGAACACTCCCATATTGCTGCCTTAGCTATTAACGAAGCTGGACATAACAGCTCCGCAGAAGTTACCATAGAAGATGTAGTAGACCCAGAAGACATTGACATTTATCGCAATTTGGCCGGAGGTGTTACTTCTATTCAGATCTTACACGGATCGGCCAACCCAATTGGTGGGCGCTCTGCAATAATCAAACTTAAATGGGGAGAAAGTGCAGACAACATGATCTATGACAACACACCAAAGTTCATAAAGTTTGCTTTAGGAGAAAACGTGAAGCAATCCAACTGGCAAAGCTTTAGCCGTTTCCCACAAACGCGTATGGGTGTTGAACAGCTTTATATGAACTACTTCAGCAGAGCTAAAGAATACGACGCTAAAAAGAAAAGCGGCGCCAATATTCGCTATGACGAAGAATTGGAAGTGCTTGCAGAGATCTTGAACGGAGAACGCTTTATCTCTTGTCACTCTTATGTACAAAGTGAGATCAATATGCTGATGAAGGTGGCGGAAAAATTCGACTTTAGGGTCAATACCTTCACCCACATCTTAGAAGGTTATAAAGTTGCCGATAAAATGGCAGCGCATGGTGTAGGCGGATCGACATTTAGTGACTGGTGGGCCTATAAATACGAAGTAAACGACGCTATTCCATATAATGCGGCGATCATGGCACGTGAAGGTGTTGTTGTTGCTATTAATAGTGACGACGGAGAAATGTCGCGTCGTTTGAATCAAGAGGCGGCCAAAACTGTTAAGTACGGAGGCATGAGCGAAGAAGAAGCCTGGAAGATGGTAACACTCAATCCGGCTAAGCTCTTACACATAGATGATCGCGTGGGAAGCATCAAAGTAGGCAAAGACGCAGACTTGGTTCTTTGGACAGACAATCCGTTGTCGGTTTATGCCAAGGCAGAGCAAACCTATATAGAAGGAGCCCTTTTCTTTGATATGACCAAGGACGCTTCTATGCGTGCAGCGATTCAGCAAGAACGCAACGAGCTCATAAAGATGATGCTCGATGACAAAGGCGGAAACAATGGAGCTAAACGCCGTCCAGGAAGCCGTCCGAAGCAACGATTCACATGTGAAACCCTTTAAAACTCAGGAAAAGATGAAAAATATATTCAAATACGTTTTAGCTTTTGCCCTGATAGTTTCAGGGACAAGCTTAGCACAGCAAACTCCGGGAGATGCGCAAAGTGGCGCTATATCCGTTACAGGAGTAACCGCTCATATAGGAGACGGCACCGTAATAGAGAATGCAACTATAGTTTTTGAGAACGGAAAGATCACCGCCTTAGGCGATGCTTCGACCCCGACTCGTGGCACGGTTATAAATGCCAATGGTAAACATATGTATCCAGGTATAATCGCGCCAGCCAAATCCTTAGGTTTGGTAGAGGTAAACGCCGTTAGAGCTAGTGATGATCAAGACGAATTGGGTGAGTTCATTCCTCACATCCGCAGCCTTATTGCTTACAATGCAGAATCTAAAGTGGTAGAGTCCATGCGCCCCAATGGTGTGCTTCTTGGACAAACTACTCCTCAAGGAGGACGCATTTCTGGTACTTCTTCGATAGTACAGTTTGACGCCTGGAACTGGGAAGATGCCGTAGTAAAGGAAGACGACGGCATACATCTAAATTGGCCGCGTAGCTTTAGACGTGGACGTTGGTGGTTGGGAGAACCAAGAGGTTTCCAACCCAACAAAGACTACAGTGAGCAAGTTAGTGAGATCGCCAATTTTATGAACAATGCCATAGCTTACGGTAAAGCTACAGATACCGAGCGTAACCTGGCCTTTGAAGCTACCCTACCGCTTTTTGACGGCGGTAAGACCTTGTATCTTTATGCCGATGGTGAAAAGGAGATCATAGACGCTGTAAACTGGGCGCGTGACAACGGTATTAAGAAATATGTGCTTGTTGGCGGCTACCACGCTTACAAGATCACAGACTTTTTAAAGCGTAATAATGTACCCGTTCTAGTGAGCCAAACGCACGCCTTACCAAACTTTCAAGACGATGATTACGACCTGCCATACAAATTGCCAAAATTGTTAGACGATGCAGGCCTTTTGGTAGGTATTCAAAATGCTGATATGTCTAACTTCCAGACCCGAAACATGGCATTTTACGCCGGGCAAGTAGTAGGACAAGGCATGGATAAAGAACGAGCTTTACAGCTTATCACAGGGAACAATGCAAAGATCTTGGGTATCGATGACATGTACGGCACCTTAGCCGTTGGTAAAAGTGCTACCTTCTTCGTATCGGAAGGAGATGCCTTAGACATGCGCACCAACATCTTGACCCATGTGTTTATTGACGGACGTGCTGTTTCATTAGAAACACACCAGACCGAGCTTTGGAAGCGTTACAGCAAGAAGTACGGTCAGAATTAATAAGTATTTAGATTACTAAAGGAACCGTCAATTATGGCGGTTCCTTTATTTTTGGAGTTATGAGACAATTTTTTTTAGGGGTATTTGCTTTGCTGATGTTTTCTGGACAGAGCCAGGCCCAGGTAGATGAAGACCAGCTCGGAGCTTGGTATATGTATTTTTGGACGGCTAATCTGGAGAATTCTCGCTGGGGATTCCAAGGAGATATCCAATATAGAAACTGGGATGTTATTGGCGATTTGGAGCAGCTATTGCTCCGCGGTGCTGTGACCTATCGCCCCAAGGACACTAATGTTAAATTGGCTTTGGGTTACGCCAACATCACTACAGGCGCCTTTGGCGATGACTCCTCGACCGTAAATGAAAGCCGTATTTATCAAGAAGCGCTCCTGCCTCAAAAGGTAGGCGGGCGATTGTATTTTACCCACAGATTCCGTTACGAGCAACGCTTCAATGAAGGCCAAGATTTTAGAACAAGATTCCGTTATGGGCTCTTTTTAAACATTCCGCTTAGTGGTAAGGAAATTGTGGCCAAAACCTGGTATTTAGGATTCTACAACGAATTGTTCATCAATGGCGAACGCAATATTGGCGACGGGAGAAGAGTCAGCACTTTTGACAGAAACCGCTTATTTGGTTCTTTGGGATACGCGATAAAATCCAATCTAAAAATACAGCTTGGCGCCATGCGACAGATCACCAACAATGTAGATAAGACCCAATTGCAATTGGGAGTTTTTCACAGTTTCTAACTAACAGAACCCAGAGGCACAGCCTGGGAACTCTATAGGAATATTGTTAATTGTCCCAACAATGCGCATGGGAATTATGGCAGCCGTATCTGGGTAGGTTCTGTGCGCTAAAACGTCGAATTTTGCTGAGATAAAACCGTCTTCCAGCTCGGACCACTGGACGACATATTCAAAAGAAGTAATTTCCAAATAACCTGTACTCCCTATTTCCGGATCGGTTAAAAACACACGGTCAAAATCTCCTGCTGCATCCATATAAAACACAGAGACCCGCAAACCGGCTACGCGCGCTCCTGGGCCGAAACAAATCTCCCAAGGCAATTCTTCTATTAGGAAAGTCCCTTCTGCAGCGTCTATCATTAGCAAATTGAAAACCAACTCTTGTCCGCCGCCAAGGTTTTGCGTACCACTTACCTGAAGTTTGAGCGGCATGCCGCATTGCGGTAAATTTTGCCCGCGAACTTGCGAAGCCGAAAACTCATATAAGGTACCATCTATTAAAACAGCCATGGTTCCCGCGGCAGCTTCTGGAAATTCAATAGGTTCCAGATCGACCTCTTCAAAGATCTCCTCTACAACCACCTCGGGTTCATAATATTCAGTAAGCCCTCCGGATTCGCAGCTCAGAATAAATACTAAGGATATGAATAACAGTCTTTTGAACATGGATAGAAGTTAAGAATTATTTTTGGGAATTTTTATTTTTGCTGACTTTGATCAGTTTCTCATTCAATGATTTAAAATAGTTTCGTATTCATTTTAAATACTAATGCATTTCAAAAAATTACTCCTACCGCTATTAATTCTATTCGGCTTAAGTACCTCTATTAGTCAAGAACAGATCGATCTGGATCCCCTTGGTGGATGGTACACTTATAATTTTGACCACACTTTCGGAACTTCCAATTGGGGTTTAAACGGCGAAGTGCAATATACAGGCTATGAGGCAACTGGGGATCTAAATTGGTTCTTGGTAAGAACAGGACTCACCTACCAGCTCCCCGAGTCTAAAGTAAAATTTGCCTTAGGCTACGGCCATGCAACTTTTGGAGTTATAGGCCCAGAGGAGTCAAAAGTAACAGAACATCGAATTTATCAAGAAATGAAAATGCCTTCTAAAATCTTGGGGCTTACGCTGAACCATAGATTTAGATATGAGCAACGCTTTTTTAACGGTTTTTTCAGGTCGCGATTTCGCTATGGCCTCTTTTTTAACATACCTCTGAACAACAAACAATTACTAGCCAAAACCTGGTATTTAGCCCTTTACGATGAGTTATTTATCAATGGAGAGCGCCAGTTACGCAACGGTGGCGAAGTGACCTTTTTTGATCAGAACAGGATTTACGGGGCATTAGGTTACGCCTTTACCAATAACTTCAAAATCCAATTGGGAGCTATGCGGTTAACACGAAGTACTGACGACCGTATGACCTTACAGGCAAGTCTGCATCACAAATTTTAATTCGCACTATCGACTGTTCTTAATGCCGATCTCGATTTAGTATTAACACGAAGGACTAGAACAGGTCAGGGTTAACGGAATACGGTTCAAGCGAGCGACTATTTCGATGAATTCCCCGGTGGGCTCTCCTTCTACAAAACCACCAGCGGTAAGGGTGATCTCTGCGCTGAAGTAATTGTCGGCACCAGATTCTGGAACGAATTCGAACTCGGTGATGTTTAAGGTGCCAAAGCCTCCCCAATCGCTCAAGCTGCTGTAAACAACAAAAGATCCATCAGCCTCATAAACAAAAACACCCACTCTTGTCCTAGAACAGAACTCCACCTCATTGGAAAAATCTTCCCATAAGACTGTCCCCACTTCTGGATTGCCTATTCTAAATAAGAAGCTGAGTCTACGTCCATCTGGCAGTTCCACAAAGGGTACATAACCTATTTGCCAAACATCTGGAGCACAGGTAGTGATGGTACCTTCTTGTTCGACATCAAGAATATAATCCTCGCCTTCAAAACTTACGGCAGCCTCGCCTATTGCTGCTTCTGGAAATATAGACGGTTCGTCTTCAAAAAGTGGTTCATCAGATTCACAAGTAAAGGCTGTAAAAACGAATATTATTGGAAGTAAGAATAGCTTTTTCATGGTTTGAAATTTAACAAATTCCATCCGTGTCACAAATGCGGTTTTCTATTGGAATCTCGCAAAAGGAACCGCGGATAGTGATGGTATCTGGAGCTGCTCCGGTTTCATCAAAAAAGACACCCGCCGTAAATTCAAATTGCCCGGAAATATAATCGGGCAGATCATCTTCAAAATTTAGTTCTAGTTCTGTGATCTCTAAATATCCTTCTCCTCCAAAAGAAGCACGGGAACTATAGGCAAATTGGGGTAGTATCTCCTCATCGGCTGATGCCGCACTCCTGTACTGCCAAGTCACGCGAGTGAGCTCGCAATATTCATCTGTAGCCCCAGTTTCCTCAAGAATATAAGTTCCTAAATTTGGAGGAGAAATAACCAAATTAATAATACGATCTTCAAACCCCGGACCTACATTGACTGCAGTCAATTTTAAACGACAAACAGCAGGGTCACTTATTATAGCGAATACATCGTCATAAGAAATTAGCACTCCGTCTATCTCCACAGCCATAGAGCCACAAGCAACATCTGGAAACAATAAGCTATCTGCTTCTATGTCCGTAACTGCATCATCAGATTCACACATAAAAGCAGTGAACACAAATAGTAATGGAAGGAAGAATAGTTTTTTCATAGGTAGTGTTCACTTAGTCTAAAGATAAGGACTTGTTTCAAAAGCGTGGATCAAGGGTGCAAGATTTATCACTCCGCGCAAGCGCAAAGCCTCCCCGGTTAAACTGCTGTAGAGCATAATGTCAAAATTCCCGCTGACATATCCGAACAGATCTTCATCAGGGGCGAATCCATAAAAAATTGGCAGATCACAACATTCGGGCGCTATGAATTCGGTAAGGGCCACAAAACTTTCACTGTCGAGTTCGGCGTCCGAATAATATCTTTCAGCAACGCTACCATCGGCTTCTGCAAACCACAGGCCAAGTCTAATTCGACTGTTAAAATTGGAGTATTGAATACAAGACAGACCAGGGTCCAATGTATTATTTAAAGTTCCCAACTCAACTTTTACCACATGTAAAACAAGAAATAATCTGGTACCGTCCGCATTCTCCTGTTGATGCCAGATTCGTATTCTGTCAACTTCTTCACCGTCAACTTCACAGCCACTTTCATAATAACTCATAGCATTTACCGTGGTCAAAGTAGCCACGGCACCGTCTGCTTCAACAACAATCTCACCAGGCTCCGCCTCCAAGGAAGCGATCACTGGATCTATAGCCTCTGCGGGGTCATCTGACTCGCAAAGAAAGGCCGTGAATAAAAAGAAGATCGATAAATAATAGAGAATTCTCATAATGAGCTGCTTTCTCTATAGACTGCAACTTCTAAAATGGTTGCGTGAAAAATTAGCGCGGCACTACTTCTGCCCCTTCCGGTTTTGCAAAAAGGGAATCGTCCAAGTGGGTTTCTGTAATATTCACCTTCTCGAAATTCACCTCGTTTCTTGGCTTTGTGGGCTTTCCGTCTTCTACAGTATACCAGGTCAAGGTTTTAGGTAAGACCAAACCATTGACCTCCTGCCATTCAGAATAGTTAATGAACGAGAAATTGTCTTTCTTTTCATTGTCGCGATAGGTCACTGTATAAGCTAACCAGGCCATTTGTCCTGTATCTGGGTCGCGATAGATGATGTATTCGTCCTTTGGAGAATCACCTACCCCATCATTATAGGAAATAAGTGTACCCGGATACTTCTTGCCGTCAAACTCCAAAGGCTCTGCCAATTGCTGATAGTTCACTCCCGGATCTGCCACAATAAAAGGCATGGCGTAGAAATAGAAATACAAATTGTGGTAAAAGCGCGCATTGCCTTTGTACGCTGCAGTATCTTGAGCTAACCATACGTCTGTACCATCAAAACCGATCACCCAGTCCTTATGCTCAATTCGAGCTCTTCTGCTTTTAAGGTCGGTAGAATGCTTTTCGCTACCACTAGCTTTGTCGATCTCAAAACACAAATTGTTCATACGATCCCATTGCGCAATTCCACCGTGGGCCTCCAGCAAAGAGCCAATGCTTTTGGGAAACACACGCGGCGGTGCAGTACTGGCAACATCTTCTGATTGCTGTGGGGTTTGTTGTTCTTTTTGAGATTGATTTTGGTTACAAGCCAAGAGTGTGAATGCAACAAGGCCCAATAGTAATGGTTTCATAGGGTTAGTTTATCTTTACAAGATATTAAATAAGTGCTTTAGTCTGTCCATGACCAAATTAATTACAAGTCCGCAGAATTCTTTTATCAAATCTTTGATCCCCTTGCGGGACAAGTCTCGATCTAGACGTCAAAGCGGTAGTTTTTTTATAGAAGGTCAACGAGAGCTCAACATTGCACTTAAGCACGACTACACCATAAATACCTTGTTGTTGTGCACAGACTTACTGAGTGAGATTGAACTTGAGAACTGGTCCCAAGTGCCGGCGCAAGAACACATTCATATCAATCAGGAGGTTTACGCCAAATTGGCTCTCAGGGATTCCACAGAAGGAGTCTTGGCAGTGGCCTCGGCCAAATCTCACGATTTGGAGGCGCTCAGCCTCACAAGCCAAGCTCCGCTTGTGCTTGTGGCCGAGGCCCCAGAAAAACCAGGTAATATTGGCGCATTGCTGCGCACCGCAGACGCCGCCAATTTGGACGCCGTGATCATTGCCAATCCTAAGACCGATCTGTACAACCCCAACATCATACGTTCTAGCGTGGGTTGTTTGTTCTCCAATCAGGTCGCTACTGGAACCACAGCAGAAGTACTCAGCTATTTGAAAGAGAACAAGATTAAAACCTATGCGGCCTGCTTAGAAGGCGCAGAACCTTATCACCTGCAAGACTTTTCACAAGCTTCGGCCCTAGTTGTCGGTACAGAGGCAGATGGACTTAGCGAGCAGTGGCTCGATAGCTCGGATGTGAGAATCAAGATTCCTATGCAGGGAAGTATTGATTCTATGAATGTATCTGTTGCTGCAGGGATACTCATTTTTGAAGCCAAACGCCAACGCAATTTTAAAAACTAATGACTCCGCAGCGCTTATTTCTACTCCTCATTGGATTGTTAGTGGTCAATTACCTTTTTGACCTGCTTTTAGGATATTTGAATGCCAAACGTTTTAAGAACGATCCGCCGGAAGTTTTGGCAGATCTTTACGATGCAGACGAATACCAACGGTCTCAAGCCTACAAGGCTGCAAGCTATCGTTTTGGCTTACTCAGTGGCGGTGTTTCGTTCCTCGCAACCTTAGCTTTCTTTTTGTTAGACGGATTTGCTTGGGCAGATGCCCTAGCGCGCAGCTGGAGTTCCAATGAAATAGTGGTAGCCTTAGTTTTCTTTGGTCTCATTTTGCTTGCGAGTAGTATTATCTCCTTGCCATTCTCTTATTACCGCACCTTTGTGCTGGAAGAACGCTTCGGATTCAATATGACCACCAAGAAGACCTTTGTCTTAGATAAGATAAAAGGCGCTTTGCTCGGAGGACTAGTTGGTGGAGGACTACTTACTGCACTACTGTTGATCTATAGAGAAACAGCTAGTAATTTCTGGTGGTACGCGTGGATAGTTATTACGGTATTCAGCGTGCTGATGAACTTTTTTTACACCCGACTTATCGTTCCGCTTTTTAACAAACAGTCTCCTTTAGAGGCTGGGCCACTAAAAGAGAAATTACATACCTATGCAGAAAAAGTAGGCTTTACGCTGTCTAAGATCATGGTCATAGACGGATCTAAACGCAGTACACGTGCCAATGCATATTTCTCGGGCTTTGGGCGTCAAAAACAAGTAACGCTCTACGATACCTTGCTGGACGATCTTAGCGAAGAAGAAGTTGTTGCAGTCTTGGCGCACGAAATCGGGCATTATAAACGCAACCATATTCCCATTAACCTTTTTTTGGGTATCGTCACCACAGGACTCACCTTGTTCGTTTTCTCCCTCTTGGTAGACAATCCTATATTGTCAGAAGCGCTTGCGGTGACAGAGCCTTCTTTTCATTTGGGACTGATCGCCTTTGGAATACTCTACTCCCCGCTTTCGGAGATCACCGGACTGCTAATGAACTTCATCTCACGGCGTTTTGAATTTCAGGCCGATGCATATGCTGCAAGCACCTTTAAGGCACAACCTCTTATAGACGCACTAAAAAAACTCGCCAAGAACAACCTCAGCAACCTGAGCCCGCATCCTACTTATGTGTTTGTCCATTACTCGCATCCACCACTGGATCAGCGGATTGAGGCCCTTGCCAAACAAGGAGCTCAAGGCGCATAAAGCTGACAAGCTAGCAGAGGTTTACTATGGGCATGGAAATTGTTGTGTATTGTAAGACGAAATTGTACTTTTAAGTAATGACTGAGGAGTTTATAGAAGAAGAGAACAAGCAGATCGCTAAAGAGTATAAGGAGCTGCTGCGCATCAGTTATCAGACCCTGAGCCGGGAAGATAAAAAACTGATCCGTGATGCCTTTGACATTGCGGTAGACGCCCACAAAGATCAGCGCCGAAAATCTGGCGAGGCTTACATATTCCACCCTATCGCTGTTGCGAAAATTGTCGCTTCAGAGATTGGCTTGGACGCAACTTCTATTGCCGCTGCGCTGCTTCACGATGTGGTTGAAGACACAGAGTACACCCTTAAGGATATTGAGCAGATGTTTGGCGAGACGGTAGCCCGCATTGTAGACGGACTCACCAAGATCTCTAACCTACAGTCAGAAAAAGACGTCTCGCTCCAAGCGGAGAATTTTAGAAAGATGTTACTCACCCTCAATGAGGATGTAAGAGTTATCATCATCAAGATCGCAGACCGTTTGCACAATATGCAGACCATGGAGAGCATGCCGGCACACAAACAGGTCAAGATCGCCTCTGAAACACTTTATATCTATGCTCCACTAGCACATCGTATTGGCCTTTACAACATAAAAACGGAGCTAGAGGATCTCGAACTCAAATACACAGAACCCGAGGTTTACCAAGACATCTTTGACAAGATAGAAGACAGTAAAGAAGAGCAGACGGCCTATATCAAAGAATTTTCTAAGGTCATTCAAACTTCATTGGACGAGGAAAAACTCAGTTACGAGATCAAAGGGCGTCCAAAGTCTATCTTTTCCATCCGCAGAAAAATGCTTAAGCAAAACGTAACCTTTGACGAGGTTTACGACAAGTTTGCCGTGCGGATCATTTACAAATCAGATCCAGAGAATGAAAAGTTCATCGCCTGGAAGATCTACTCCATAGTAACAGATCATTTTAGACCAAACCCAACACGACTGCGCGATTGGATCTCCTCGCCTAAAAGTACCGGCTATGAAGCCCTGCACATTACCGTTATGGGGCCAAAAGGTCGTTGGGTAGAGGTACAGATCCGTTCTCAACGCATGAACGAGATCGCCGAGAAAGGCTATGCAGCGCATTACAAATACAAGAATACCGAGAAAGAAGACCAGGGTCTAGACGATTGGTTGAACAAGCTCCAGGAGACCTTGGAGAATTCAGAGATCAATGCGGTTGATTTTGTTGCCGATTTTAAATTGAATCTCTATGCCAAAGAGATCTTTG